>VXPQ01000053.1 GCA_009839485.1 Bacteroidetes bacterium SB0662_bin_6 | reverse complement strand
CTCATTTGGAACCACCAAACTTCACTCCTCGCGCCTTGATTGACGCCGTGCCTGATGGAACAGAGCATTGCTGCATAGTGTCAACAGGCCCTGGCACCTGTATATTCGTACCTTTACGGCGGAGTCACGCCATCATTTTTCCAACGACTCAAGGTACTTTTCAGCTTATGGACGAATTACTTGCCGTCATTCTTGGGGGAGGGGCCGGGAAACGACTCTTTCCCCTCACTATGCGTCGCTCCAAGCCGGCCGTTCCTCTCGGGGGGAAATATCGCCTGATCGATATCCCGGTGTCGAACTGTATTAATTCGGATATCCACCGGATATTTGTTCTTACACAGTACAATTCGGCGAGTTTGAATCGCCACATAGCCCGTACGTTCCAGTTTGACCGGTTCCGTGAAGGGTTTGTCACGGTGTTGGCGGCCGAGCAGACCCCGGAATCCGAGACATGGTTTCAGGGGACAGCGGACGCTGTGCGTCAATCCCTGTCCAATCTGAGGGCGCACCGGCATTCCCATGTGCTCATTTTGTCGGGCGATCAACTCTACACCATGGACTACCGGAAATTGATGAAACATCACCTCGATAGTGGCGCGGGCGTTACGCTGGCCACCATTCCGGTGAATGCCGAGGATGCTCCCTCGTTCGGCATCGTCAGGACAGAGGACGGGTTGATCACTGAGTTTTACGAAAAGCCCGCCCCGGAGCATCTTGCGGGCAAGGAAAGTCCGGTGAGCGAAGAGATGCACAACCAGGGGCGCACATTTCTTGCTTCCATGGGCATTTACCTGTTCGATGCAGAGGTTTTGCAGACGTTGCTTGCCGGGATGCCGGATGCGAATGATTTCGGGCAGGAAATTATCCCGGAGGCTATCCGGAAGCATCCTGTAGCAAGCTATGCGTTTGAGGGGTATTGGAGTGACGTGGGGACCGTTCAGTCTTTTTTCCATGCCAACCTGATGCTGGCGAAGCGGTATCCCGGGTACGACATATATAACACCATGGCGCCGCTCTACACCAATGCACGCATGCTTGCGCCTGCCAAGGTCCTGAGTTCGTATGTGGAAGATTCCCTGATCGGGGAAGCCTCCGTCATTGTGAACAGCAGGATATCGAACTCCGTGATAGGCATCCGGTCATACATTGGCGCCGGCACTACGGTCGAGAACACCGTGTTTATGGGGGCCGACTATTATGCATGGCACGATCCCCTCTTGCGTAACCCGGTAGGGGGCCCGCCCAGTCCGGGTATCGGAGACGGAAGTTACATCGAAGGCGCTATCGTCGACCGGAATGTTCAGATAGGAAAGCGGTGCGTTATCAAAAGGCGGGAAGGGGTCCGGCACGTGGATGCGGAAAATTATTTTGTCCGTGACGGCATTATCGTGATTCCCAAGAATGCGCATATCCCCGACGACACCGTGATTTAGGGTCTGAGCCGGATCGCTGTTTCCCGGACAGGGATATCCGGCCAGTGCGATATCCTTAAGACAGGGCGGATGCCAGGGACGTCCGCAAGGTTTCAGCCGCTTGCCGGGCCGCCCGGTCAAAATCACGACCGGTCGAAGCGTACAGGATAGCCCGGCTGCTGTTGACAAGAACCGGTCCGGAACCCTCACGCAGGGCTTTCAACACGTCGTTGCTACTGCCTCCTTGTGCGCCCACTCCCGGAATAAGCAGGGGGGAGTCGGGAGCAAGCGTGCGAATACGGTGTAATGCCTCGATATCCGAAGCGCCGACCACAAAGCCAAGGGAGCCTTTGGCGCGGTCGTTTCCGGCCTTCTCCCATTCCAGCGCCGTGCGTACGACGTGTTCGTAAAGGGGGCTGCCCTGACATTCGATTGCCTGAAAATCCGATCCGCCGGGATTGGACGTACGGGCAAGCAGAAAGACGCCTCGGCCCGGATGATCGAGAAACGGCGCCACACTGTCTTTGCCCATGTATCCCGATACGGTACACGCGTCGAAGCCCAGCAGGTCGAAGCAGGTGTGTGCGTAAAAGCGCGCCGAATTGCCGATGTCGCCGCGTTTTCCGTCCGCAATGACCGGTACGTCCTCCGGAATGGCGTCCAGGGTTGCCTGCAGGACGCTCCAGTTCTCCGCTCCGAGGGCCTCGAAGAAAGCAAGGTTCAGTTTATAGGCCGCAACCGTGTCTGCCGTGGCCTCGATGATTGCCCGGTTGAATGCGATGACTGCCTGCGCGGCGTTCTTCTCGCGGGCGAGATGGGGGGGAAGGCGCTGGAGATCCGGGTCGAGGCCAATGCAAACGAGCGAGCCTGTTTCTGCCTGACGGGCCGAAAGGCGTTCTGCGAAAGAACGTCGTGCAGTCATGCGGTTTACCCGATGCGATCGAAGCCGGTGTAGGGTTGCAGCGCATCCGGGATGGCAATGGTCCCGTCGCCCTGCTGGTATTGTTCGAGGAGCGCTGCTACTATACGGGGAAATGCCAGTCCCGATCCATTGAGCGTATGCACGAGCGCCGGTTTTTTGCGGTCTTCGAGCCGACACCGAATCTGCATCCGCCGGGCCTGAAAATCCTCGAAGTTCGATATGGAGGACACTTCGAGCCACCGGCCCTGGCCCGGGCTCCATACTTCCAGGTCGTATTTTTTGGCTTGCGCAAACCCCATGTCCCCGGTGCACATCAGCAGTACGCGATAGGGCAGTTCCAGCGCCTTCAGCGGGCGCTCCGCATCGTTGCGCAGCGTTTCCAGCGCCTCGTAACTGTGCTCCGGCCGGGTAAACCAGACCAATTCCACCTTGTCGAACTGGTGCAGGCGGTTCAGTCCGCGCACATCCTTGCCGTACGAACCGGCCTCTCGCCGGAAGCACGGGGTCCAGGCCGCATATTTGACCGGCAGGCGGCTCCCGTCAAGAATCTCTGCGCGATGCACGTTCGTAACCGGTACCTCGGCGGTGGGGATCAGGTACAATCCGTCCCGGGACACTTCGTACATGAGGTCCTCCTTATCGGGCAGTTGCCCGGTGCCGCGCGCACTGTCCGCATTGACGAGCAGGGGCGCCTGCATTTCTTCGTAGCCCCCCTGATCTACGGCGAGGTCCAGAAAGTAATTCATCAGCGCCCGTTGCAAGCGCGCTCCCTTGCCTGTATAAAACGGAAATCCGGCTCCCGAGACTTTGGCGCCGCGCTCAAAGTCGATCAGGCCATGCCGCTCGGCCAGTTCCCAGTGGGAAAGCGGGTCGAAATCGAACGTGCGCTGCACACCGTGCCGGGCGATGATTTTGTTATCCTCGGGCGTGTGCCCGAGGGGCACATCGGGGTGGGGGAGATTGGGAATTTCAAGGAGGCCCCGTTCAAGGTCTTCGTTCGCTTGCGCAGCCGCCTCCTGGCGTTCCCGAATGGATGTTTTCAGTTGGCTCGATTCCTCGATGAGCGCTTTGGCTTCATCCGCACGCCCGCTTTGCATGTATATGCCAATGTCTTTCGAGACGGCGTTGGAGCGCGCCTGGGCCTCCTGGAGAGCCGCCAGGTGATCCCGGCGCCTGCGGTCCAGTTCCGTCAGCTGATCGACCAGTTCCGGATCCCCGATTCCCTTGTCCCGGATCGCTTGTCGTATGCGCTCGGGGTTTTCGCGAAGTACCTGAATGTTTATCACGTAGCGGACGATGCAGTTGTAGATTAGAAAAATTTTCCGGAAGCCATGCTACACAAGGCCAAGGCGGACGCCGATTCTGCGAAGAGCCTCCCGGACAGGTCTGGGGCGGTAATCGAGTTCCGTTTGCGCTTTCAGAATGATAAAACCTGTTTTTGCCGGTCGAGCGGCGGTTTGTCGGAATGTCGAGGCGTCGACCGGTCGTATCAGGGCACTGTCCAGCCCGAAAACGTCGGCGATCGTTTGAGCAAAATCATATATGGACATCCATTCCATCCCGGAGAGATGGAAAATTCCTCCACGCCCCCGCCGCACGATACGCTCAATGCCCAGGGCAAGGTCGGCCACGCAAGTAGGGGTTCGCCACTGGTCCGTAACGATTTGCACGGATTGTCCCGAAGACAGCCGATTCAACAACCAAAGTACGAAATCAGACCGGTCCGTATATGCTCCTGTGCCATAGACCAGCACTGTCCGGGCGATGGTCCATTTGTCGAAGCCTGCTCTCCGCGCCGCATTTTCGGCAGCCTGTTTGGATTTTCCGTAGAAATTCACAGGGTCCGGACGAGCGCTTTCTTCATACGGTCCATCCAGTCCATTGAACACGAAATCCGTGGAAAGCTGGATGAGCCGGGCACCGGTATCGCTGCACTGCTGTGCCAGTGTTTCTACCGCTTCCACGTTCACTTTCCAGCATGCCTCCCGCTCTGTTTCACAACGATCGACATCGGTCATTGCTGCACAGTTTATCACTACGGTGGGTTCGAAATCCCGAATGGCGCGCTGCACGTCGCGCCGTACCGTAATGTCCAGGGGCATGTATCCGTACGAGCCCTCGGAGCGCGTCGTTGCACGTCGCCCCGTAGCCAGTACGTCATATTCGGAAAACCGGCCAAGCAGGCTGACCAGTTCTCTGCCAAGCAGACCGTTCGCTCCCGTTACGAGTACGCGCTCATATAACATCGGTAGTCCCGTTCACCCGGGGAACGCGGGGGCCGGATAGCAGCCGTTATTTCCTGAAATAGTAGCGCACCCCGATCCCGCCCCCGATATGGCCTTCTGTGCCGGGAAGCAGTTCGAATCGGGGGTTAACTTGTAAAAACACTTCGTAGCGCTCCACAAAAAAGTGGACTCCGAAGGTCCCGCTGACGCCAACGACGAAATCGCTTTGCGAATCTTCTTGTTGTATCCCTGCTATTCCGCCCGGTCCAAGGTAATAACCGAGGGGGGAATCGGGAATGGTGCGTTCATACAGCGCGTGCCCGCTGAGGAAGAAAAAATCGCTGAGATTCCATGCAGCCAGCCCCTCGTATGCGAATCCCGGCTTTCGATACAGTTTCACGGAAACGCCGCCGGGTTGCCCGAACTGTACGCCGATACCCGTTTTCCCCGGAGGCTGTTGGGCATGCGCCCGCCCGGCTCCGGTCATTGCCAGCACGAAGACAATTATTGCCGTTACGGCCCACGGCGCCCTTGCTTTGGGGTCATCCATAGTAAAGAAAAAAATTGCGGAGGACACGACCAACGGGTATAGCGGTCAGGTTTTTTGTTTTTTCTTCTTCGCTGCGGGGAAGAGAATATTGTTCAGAATGAGGCGGTAGCCCGGCGAGTTTTTGTGCAGATCCAAATCAGTAGGGGGATCGCCTACGTAATGCTGATAATCTTCGGGGTCGTGTCCGGCATAGAACGTGAAGGTCCCTTCTCCAAAATTTCCGTGCAGGTATTTGACTTCATCTCTGTTCGGCGCTTCCGCAAGCACGACCACCGATGGCTTGATGAATGCTTTGCGGAAATTGGTTGTTTGTCCAATAAATCCCTTGAGTGTCGCCACATGGTTCTGGGTTAACATGGTGGGCACCGGATCCCATTTTGCGCTGAATTCAAACAGGGTGAAATAGTCGATAGCCTGATTACGCAACGCGGGAGGAGGAGGCCCGGTATCAATGTTCGCGTGTTCGTACTCGGCGGGATGGAAGACAGGGGTGAAGTTTTCGAAGGCCAGCGTCATGTCGAAATCAAGACGCGACAATGCGTCAGGATCCACCGGGTCGCCGTCATACTCCGCCGGGACGATGTCCGTTCGATGGGCCGCCAGCGCAATGTCGTAGGTATCGGTGCCGGAGCACATGGCAAAAAGGAACCCTCCTTCTCTTACATATTCCTTGATGGTTTGCGCCACTTCCAGTTTGAGGCGGCTTGCCTTGCGAAAACCGTACCGTGCGGCCATTTGCTCGGTGTCACGCTGCTGTTCGATGTACCAGGGTACATTCCGGTATTGCAGAAATTTTCCGTACTGACCTGTGAAATCTTCATGATGAAGGTGTAGCCAGTCGTATTCCCGGAGGTTTCCATCGAGAATCTTGTCGTCGTACAGGATGTCGTACGTTACCTCGGCATATTCGAGCGCAAGCAGTACGGCGTCGTCCCACGGCAGCGTTTGTTCCGGAGCGTACACGGCAATGTTCGGCGCGGTCTCCAGGCGTACGACGGCAGTGTTATGTTCTTCGCTTTCCACCTCTGCAATGATGCGGGCGGATGCGCCCGTGTCGATCCGTTCGAAATGAACGCCACGCACCTGCAATTCCTGTTCAAGGCCATCGAACCCGCTGGCCAGGAACGAGCCCCCCCGGTAGTTTAGCAGCCAGTCTACCGTTTCACCCTGTTCGAGCAGCCAGAATACGATTCCGTATGCCTTAAGATGATTGGACTGTCGGATATCCATAGGAATCAGGATATCCTGCGCTCTTGCGGATAATGTGGCAAGCGACAGGGCCGCTGCCAGAAAAAGAAAACGAATGCTGCGCAAGGACATCATTTTTTTGGGATATTACTTCGGAATGCGGGTCGTTTCATACGCCGTCGCCGCGGAGGCGGCGTATATGATCGCGCGCCTCGTCTGCAAACAGGGAACCCGGATATTCGGACAACAGACGCTGATATGCGGCGATTGCTTCTTCCTTTTTGCCTGCTTCGCCCGACAATATCCCGGCAGCCTCAAAAAGCGCCCGATCCGCCAGGAAACTTGCCGGATACATCAGGGGGATTTCCGCAAAGGTTTCATACGCTTCCTGCCTTCGTCCGGTGGCCCGCAGGATTTCTCCACGCAGGAAGCGGGCTTCGTCGGCAAGCGCATGGCTTGGGTACATGGCAAGCAGCGCGTCCACCGAATCAAGGGCGGCCATAGGGCGGCGTTGTTCCCGGGCGAGCAGGGCGCTTGCATACCGCCTGAGCGGCATGTCGAGCGAGTCGGGGCCACGATTTTCAAGCAACAGGATTTTCAATGCAATAGCGTCGTTCGAAACGTCGGTCGAGGTATGTGCATCGATAATGTCTACCAGTGACTGTGCTGCGTCGAATTCCCCTGCGAACATATGAATGCTGGCCAGATTGAAACGAGCCTGTTCGACAAGATCTCCTGTTCTGAGTCGTTCGATGAGTCGGCCGAAACGAAGGCGGGCATCGTCGAGTTGGCCATGGATGATTGCAATACCGGCCAGATCGAAAGCCGCCTGATCGGCGGCGCGGGTATTCGGGAAGGTGGAAACAACTTGCCGGAAGATCGCCTCGGCAGAACCTGTGTCAAAAAAAACATCCTGTTGCAGCCGCCCGATGCGGTGCAGCACATCCGGATACAGTTCGTGGTTTGGATATTGCTGCAGGAAGGTCTGGTATGCCGCGAGTGCTTCGTCATAGTGCGGCGCCTCGATTCGATTTCCGCTTTCGTCGAAGGCGCGTTCGCCGATTTCCGCCGCCCAGCGTATATGCATCGCTCCGAATGCAGCGAGTGTGCGAGGCGCCGCCGGGGCATCCGGATACCGCGCCAGTACTTCCCGGTAGGCCTCAGAAGCTTTATTCCAGGCGCCAGCGTCGGCGGCTGTGTGGGCGAATTCGAACAGCATATGACCTTGTCCGCCTTCCAGTCCATCCACCGCCCGGTATTCCCCGAGCGCGTTTCCGAAATCCTCTGCTTCTACGTACAACCACCCCAGCAATTCGCGCCATGCCCGGTATAACGGATCCGTGCGGACGGCGTCCTGCACTACGACGAGGCTTGACGCCAGCGCTTCTTCCTCTATCAGAAAAGACCCCAACCGCGAACGCACGAAGTTGAGGTGCTGGTCATTCTCTTTCAGGAGGGCGAGGTATTCCTCCGCGGCTTTTTCGTGCAGGCCCGAAATGCTGCACAGATAGGCCAGTTCCACACGGAACAGCGCGGCCTGCCCGGTGGCTGAACGCGCCTGTTCGAGTAGCAAAACCGCGTGTTCGAACTGCCGCACGCCGAGCAGGGAGCGGTACACGACGCGATAGGTGTTCGGATCGGTTGGGGCCGTTTCCACAGCCTCCTGCCACGTAGCGTAGGCCTCCTGTTCGTTGCCCTGCAAATAGCGGATGTGCGCAAGATCCGAAAGAAGCGCTGCAGACCGCGTATCCGCCAGCCGCACCTTGATCAGCGCGGCGGCTTCTTCATAGCGCTTTACATTCTCGTACGCTTCTTTCAGCTTTTCGTAGAATGCATCGTTCTGAGGCGCTTCCGCATAAAGATCTTCCAGCAGGCCGATGGCCTGATCGAATTGTCCCGAGCGCAGGAACGTGTCGGCCAGACGGAATCGGACAATTTGAGGATTTTCCTGCTGTTGCCCCGCCGCATTGAGAACCGGTGCACCTGTAAGAACGGTAAGTACCACGGCGCCTATCCATGACCGGACGGACGGGAATGTTCGTTTCATAGGGGTATCCGCAGAGCGCAGGCGCGGGAAACTCGGATCTGACCACCTTTTGATATTGCACTCCTGCGCGGTATGTTTCATGCCACAGGTCGCTGCTGTGCCGGACAGCGGATTTGTTTAGGGGTATACGCAATAACGGACCAAGCCGTCAGAATTACATGTGCCCGAAGCGTGCAAGGAATCAGGAACCGGAAAACCGGGGGGCGGAGGTCAAGCGGCTCAGCGTATTGGGTTCGACCGGCTCCATTGGCACGCAGACACTGGATATCGTACGTCTTTTTCCGGATCGCTTCGATGTCTGTGCCCTGACAGCCGGCACGAATGCCGATCTTTTGATTGCTCAGGCTCGGGAATTTTTGCCCGAATGCGTGGTCATCGGCGATGCCCGGCGCAGGAAACAGGTCAAACAGGCGCTCGGACCGCTGGGCATCCGCGTGCTGGCAGGACGGGAAGGGCTTTGCGAGGCGGCTGCACTCGATGGGGTGAATACGGTGGTGGCGGCGCTTGTAGGGTTCGCCGGGCTCGAGTCGGTGATCGCAGCCGTCCGGGCGGGCAAGAAAGTAGCGCTGGCGAACAAGGAAACCCTGGTCGTCGCCGGGCAACTGGTCACGCATCTCCTGAAAGCACACAAGGGAACGCTTGTGCCCGTTGACAGTGAGCATTCCGCTATTTTTCAGTGTCTTGTCGGGGAACCGGCGAATAGTGTCGAATCCCTTATTCTGACTGCATCGGGAGGACCGTTTCGGACCCGCCCGGCGGAAACATTCAGGGATATTACAAAGGAGGAGGCGCTGGCGCACCCGAACTGGTCGATGGGGACAAAGATTACGATCGATTCGGCCACCATGATGAACAAGGGGCTGGAAGTGGTGGAGGCCCGCTGGCTTTTCGACATCCCGGCAAACCGCATCTCGATACTGGTGCACCCCCAATCCATTGTACATTCCTTTGTTGCTTTTGCGGATGGGTCCGCAAAGGCGCAACTGGGCCTGCCCGATATGCGCGTGCCGATCCAGTATGCGCTCAGCTATCCGGAGCGTTGGCCCGCGCCGCACGAACGCCTTGACTGGTCGGGGACCATGCATTTGCACTTCGAACCGCCCGACCATGCCAAATTTCCATGCCTTGATCTCGCATACCAGGCGCTTGAGGCCGGGGGGGCGGCGCCTGCAATTCTGAATGCCGCGAACGAACAGGCGGTCGAGCTTTTCCTGGCGAAAAGAATCCGCTTTACGGATATTCCCGCTGCTATTGAACATGCGCTCGGCAGCGTGCCGGTAAAAGCGCATCCGGAACTGGAGGATCTCATTGCCTGCGATACCGAAGCCCGGCGAGTCGTACAGGAACATGTCCGGGCAATTCCTATATAATCCACTTCGTATATAACGTAGCCCTTTTATACGGTTCTGCGCCCTGTTCGGCTTGACCTGTTCTTCTCGAACTGCGCGGATTGCCGTCTTGCATAGCGCGCCGGACCTGTCTGATGCCGGGCGCTTCACAGCACATCGCGATCAATGGAGATGATTGTCGAGATTTTCCGGATGATTTCCGGAATCCTCCTGTCGTACGTTCTTCCGTTTCTTCTTGCCATTACCCTGCTCGTCTTCGTGCACGAGATGGGGCATTTTCTTTTCGCCAAACTGTTCGGGATGCGGGTGGACCGGTTTTCCATCGGATTTCCTCCCAAAATTTTCAAAAAACAGATTGGGGAGACAGAGTATGTCATCGGCGCCACGCCTCTTGGCGGATACGTGAAGATTGCAGGTATGGTGGATGAAAGTATGGATACCGATCGTCTCGATAAGGCGCCGGAATCGTGGGAGTTTCGTTCGAAACCCGTTTGGCAGCGCATGATCGTTATTTCCGCCGGCGTTGTTTTCAATGTGCTGCTGGCGTTTTTGATTTTCACGGGTCTCCGGCTTTCTTACGGAGAGACAAACATCCCGGCGGAAAATATCGATGCGGTGTTTGTTGCCGATACGTCCATTGCCTATGACATGGGGCTGCGTACGGGAGATCGCCTGCTGGCCGTAAACGGCGAACCGCTGGAGCGCTACGAGGATTTTGAAAGTATCGAGTCGCTGGTTGCAGACCCGTTCACCGTCACGGTGCTCAGAGGGGATGACACCCTGCTCGTCCGTGGCCCGCAAGACATTTTCACGCAGATCAACCGCCGGGGCCCGCGTTTGGGGGTTTATATTGCGCCGGCTGTGATTGGAGGCGTCATGCAGGATACGCCGGCCGACTCTATCGGCTTGCAGACCGGGGACCGTATTGTTTCCATCGCGGGCGAGGAAATTCGCTTTTGGGCGGAAATGACGGAATATATACGGCGTACGGAGGGAAATCCGGTGATTGTCCGCTGGCAACGGCCCGATTCCACGGGGCTTGCCGCGCTTCCCGTCTACGAAGCCCTGGTGGCGCCCGCGTTGCGTGAGGAAGGGTATCTCCTCGGGGTGTATAGACCCGGTGCGGATATTCTGGCGGAGGAGTTTGGCGCCGTCCAGCGCCGTTTCTCGCTATTCGAAGCGGTGGGTGCGGGGATTGGCGATACCTGGAGCAACACGCGGGTTATTGTTCTGAGCCTGGGACGTATTTTCACGGGTCGGGAAAATCTTCGGGAAAACCTCGGAGGGCCGATCATGATCGCACAGGTGATCAATCAGGCTACCCAGGTAGGCGCTGCGCTCTTTTGGGACATTGTAGCCATGCTTTCCATTACATTGGCCATTATCAACATTCTGCCCATTCCGGCGCTCGACGGGGGGCATCTGGTTTTTCTGATGTACGAAGGGATCATTCGGAGGGAACCGTCCTTACGATTTCGCATGATTACGCAGCAGGTAGGTATGTTTCTGCTGCTTGTCTTCATGGTATTTCTTGTCTTTAATGACATTTTGCGTCTATAGCGCCTTTTTCGACGGTGAAGGTCACGGCCAACAGGGATATACGTGCGGATGACGATGCTTCGTTGCAGGAAGCATTGAAGCGCCGTGGGGAAATCCCTTCCCACATTGCCATGATTATGGACGGCAATGGGCGCTGGGCGCGCGAGCGGGGAAAGCGCCGTGTGGCGGGGCACCGTGCAGGCGTCGATTCCGTACGCGAGATTGCGGAAGCGTGTGCCCGATTAGGCGTGGACTATCTCACACTCTACACCTTCAGCCATGAGAACTGGGATCGTCCTTCTTCGGAGGTTCGGGCTCTGATGCGCCTGCTTTTAAGCACGATTCGTCACGAAACCAGAACACTGGACAAGAACAACATTCGCCTGCATGCGGTAGGCGATTTGTCCATGATGCCCGAAGAAGTCCGCCGCGGGCTCCATGAGGCAATGGAGGAGACGCGTAACAATGACCGGATGACCCTGACCATTGCCGTATCGTACAGCGGGCGGCTCGAGATCGTGCGTGCTGCACAGAAAATGGCGGAGCGTGTACGAGCCGGCGTCTTGCAGCCCCAAGACATTGACGAGGAGCTTTTTGAAACCGTGCTGATGACCTCGCATATGCCGGATCCTGATTTGCTTATCCGCACCGGCGGCGAATTTCGGATATCGAATTTCCTGTTATGGCAGCTGGCCTATACGGAGTTGTACATCACCGATTGCTACTGGCCGGCCTTTCGTCAACATGCATTGTACGAGGCCATCCGGGATTACCAGGACCGGGAACGGCGTTTCGGGCGGATACTAACGGAAGAATAAATTCGTTATGAGGAGGGAGGGCGTGCCGGCAAAGGACATTTTCGTCCTGCGGCGGGATGATCTGTCCGGAAACCCTCCTGACGGGTTCGTGTATATAAATGCTTTCAGCCGGCGCATTATAAACGGCTGTAGCTGTTTCCGTTGGCTATGAGCGCAAGGTTTTCCATTCTTCTTGTATGCGGCGCCCTGCTGGCCATTCCGGCCAGTTCGCAAGGCATAACGGGGTCCTTCGATACGTCGGGGCCCTATACGTCGCCCCCTGCTTCCTATGAGATTCTCGACATTACGGTCGAAGGGTCGGACAGTGAAAGCGCCCGCTCCATTATTGCTCAGGCAAGTGGTCTTACTGCAGGGGAAATTATTACGTTACCCGGTGACGAAGCCATTGCGGATGCCGTCCGCTCGGTGTATCGTCTCGGCCTTTTTTCAGATGTGAAGATTGTGGAGGAGCGCCGCTCGGGGGACGGCGTGTATCTTTCCATTGAGGTGCAGGAAGAACCCCGTCTTGCAGAGTACACCTTTTCCGGTATCAAAAAGGGGCAGCAGAAAGATTTGCGCGAGGAAGCGCCGCTGTTGACAGGAAGCCCTGTCCGCCCTTCCGATATTGAGCGCACGGACCGGCAAATCAAACAGTATTTTCGCGAAAAGGGATACCTGCTTGCTCAAGTGGACGTACGGCGCGAGGAAACCGATGACGGGCAGGTAAAGATTGATTTTGCGATTGATCGCGGGAAGAAAGTCAGGGTAGAGGAAATCCGGATTGCGGGCAACGAAACCGTTTCCGATTTTCGCCTGAAACGCAAGATGAAGAAGACGAACGAAAAAAAATGGTGGCGTTTCTGGAGTGGGGCGAAATTCGACCGGAGCGAATACGAAAACGACCTGAACAATGTCGTTCGGCATTACAACGATAACGGGTACTACGATGCGCGGATTCTAAGCGATTCCGTGTTTGTGCAGGAGGGGGAAAAGCCCGGGATGATTGTCGAACTGACCATTGAGGAAGGCCCTCAATATTTTGTCCGTGACATCGTATGGGAAGGCAACACGATCTACCCCGATGATTTTCTGGGCGATGCGTTGGGCATTACACAGGGAGAAGCGTTCGACCGATCAAAGCTGGAACAGAACCTGTACCAGAACAAGAACAGCAGCGATATTTCCAGCCTGTACATGAATCGCGGGTACATGCGGTTCAATGTCGATCCGACGATACGTGTGGCCGAAGGGGATTCGCTCGACATTCATTTCGATATCATCGAAGGCGAGGTATATCAATTCGGCGATGTGGGCATTTCAGGCAATACCAAGACCAAGGAGCATGTCATCCGCCGGGAACTATATACGATTCCGGGCCAGACGTTCAGTCGCGACGCTATTCAGGAGTCGATTCGCCGCCTTAGCCAGCTTAATTATTTTACGCAGGAATCGCTGGGCGGCGGCCCGGGGATAGACATTGACGAGGCGAATAAAACCGTCGATCTGACCTACTCGGTTGTTGAACAGAGCAGTGATCAACTGGAGCTTTCCGGCTCGTGGGGTTCGTTCGGGCCCATCCTGATGCTCCGGTTCGGTTTTAATAATTTCTCGGCGCAAAATCTGTTCAAGGGATCTGCGTGGGATCCTCTTCCATCCGGCGATGGGCAGCAACTTTCCCTCGCTGTGCAAACCACCGGGTCGTTTTACCAGAATTATTCGCTTTCCTATACGGAACCCTGGTTCCGGGGGCGTCCTACGCCGGTCGGGATGTCGCTTTCTTATTCGAGTTACGGCGGCGGCGGCAGTCGCCGATTTTCCCGTTACAGCTACGGGTTCCAGCAGGACGGGCATTTGAAAACGGCGTCGGTGCGCGTATTCTACGAACGCCGCCTGCAATGGCCGGACGACAAGTTCAGTATGGGAAGCGCCCTCCGCTATCAGCATTACGACAACCAGGAACTCTTTCGTTCGATTCCCGAAGGCGTCAGTCGGATCGCTACATTCCAGCAGAGTCTTTCCAGAAATTCGCTGGATCATCCGATTTTTCCCTCCAGCGGGTCGAGTTTTTCGCTGTCTCTTGAAATCGCTCCGCCGGTCCCGGGATTTGTGCAGTACCACAAGACGCGTTTCAAGACGGAGTGGAACGTCCCGTTGGCTTCCAAACTGTCCGTTCGGTTCGGCGCCGATTTCGGATACGTGGGATCGCTGACGGGGGATCGGGTGGACTTCGAACGCTTTGTCGTGGGCGGGTCGCCGTTCGATACCCAATCGTACTATGGCTATTTCGGACGCGACATTGTGTACATGCGCGGCTATCCTATTTCTTCGATAGGCCCTCGTCTTAACGACGAGGCGGTCGGAGGGGCCGTTCTGAACAAATACATGTCCGAAATAAAATGGCTGGCTATCCAGACCGAGCAGCTTTCGGCGCAGCCCTATATTTTTCTTGATGCGGTCAATGCCTGGGACCGTTTCGAGTTGTACAACCCCGTAGAACTATTTCGATCCGCTGGCGTTGGCATGCGCATGTACCTCCCGATACTGCGGATGGTCGAGGTGACCTACGGGTATAATTTTGACGAATTTTCTTCTTCTTCCGGCGAGGATGGTTTAAGAAAGTGGAGATTCCAGTTTACGCTTGGGCAAGGTTTCTGAGACGCAGCGCCATGCATGCATCCTGTCCTTTTGCATCGTTACTTCTTGTGGCGATGCTTGCGGTTGCTCCGGTATACGCCCAACAGAAGGTGGGTTATGTGGATTCGGAGTATATCCTGGAGCAATTGCCGGAATACGCTACGGTACAGCAGCAAATTGACCGTACGGCGCAGGAGTGGCAGCAGGAAATCGAGGAGCAGCGCAACGAAGTGGACGAACTCTTTCGGGAGTACCAGGCCCGGGAATTGATCTACACGAACGACCAACGGCAACGGGAGCGCGACGAAATCATTCAGGCCGAAGAAGAAGTAGAGCGGCTCAGGATGCAGTACTTCGGCCCGGAAGGACGTCTTTTTCAGGAGCAGGAACGGTTGGTGCGCCCCGTTCAGGAAAGCGTGCTTGAAGCCATTGAGGCAGTGGCTATTCGTGACGGGTACGACTATGTGTTCGACAAGGGAGGGGATTATATCTTCATGTATGCTCGGGACCAGTTCGATCTGAGCGATGATGTGCTTGAGGAACTTGGCATCGACACGGACAGTCAAAACTGATTGTCCCTGCGCTGCGCTCCGGAGCCCATGCATGTCGGGCGCTGCGTATTGCCGGTGAAGCCGCGAACCACACAGAAAACGTCAACGATACCATTATGTTGAAACGCATATCTGAAGGATGTCTTCTTTTTGCCGCTGTTTTGCTTGCTATTGCAATGGCCGGCGGGTCGTTCAATGCGCATGCTCAAGCGCTTTCCGTTGGCTTCACCGATCATGAGATCGTCCTGATCAATATGCCGCAGTACCAGGAGGTTCAGCAGCAATTACAGACCGACTTCGATGCCAATCAGCAAGCGTTGGAAGCCCTTTATACCGACTATCAGGACAAGCTGGAGCGATACCAGCGGCAGCAGTCTCTTCTTTCCGAGGATCGGCGTCAGGAGCGCGAACAGGAACTGGTGCAGTTGCAACAGCAGATTCAGCAGGAAGCCCAGGACCAGGATCAGCAGTTGGCCGCGCGTCAGGCTGAACTGATGCAGCCGCTTCTGGAGCAAATACAGAACGCCATCAATGAGGTGGCGGACGCAAACGGCCTCGACATCGTGTTGCGCACGCGGGTTGGTACGGAACCTCTTCTGCTGTTCGTCAACCCCGAAACCGTTCAGGACATCACGCTGGATGTGGCGCGTACGCTGGGTCTGGACGTGGATGGGGAAGCGGCGGAATCAGCCGGGGAAGCAGCCGCCTCGGACGCGAATTAGCGGCGCCTCGACGCAGATTGTCGAGTGCGCCGGGAAACGGAAGAGGAAGCCGATCATGAGCAGCGAATCAGTTACCGGTGCGCTCGACGCGAGGCGGATCACCACGCAAACCCTTCAGGATCTGAAGCGTGCCGGCGTGCCGATCGCCATGCTGACGGCCTATGACTATACGTCGGCGCGTATTCTGGATGCCGCCGGGGTAGATGTACTTCTGGTAGGAGATTCGGCATCCAATGTGATGGCGGGGTACGAAACGACGCTGCCTATCACGCTCGATCAGATGATCTACCATGCCCAGTCCGTCATTCGGGCGGTACGGCGCGCTCTCGTAGTGGTGGATCTTCCCTTCGGATCCTATCAGGGCAATTCGACGGAGGCATTGGTTTCAGCCGTCCGGGTGATGAAAGAGGCAGGCGCGCATGCGGTGAAAATGGAGGGCGGCGAACCGGCCCTGGAGGCCGTGCAGCGTATCACCGACGCCGGCATCCCTGTGATGGGCCATCTCGGTCTTACCCCTCAGAGTATTTACCGCTTCGGCACATACCGCGTGCGTGCACAGGACACGGAGGAAGCGGACGCCATCCGTAGAGATGCGCGCCTACTGGAAGAAGCAGGCTGTTTCGGCCTTGTGCTCGAAAAAATCCCTGCGGATCTGGCGCGCGATGTTTCGGGAGATCTTTCGATTCCGGTTATCGGCATTGGCGCCGGGGTGCATTGTGACGGACAGGTGCTTGTTACCCACGATTTGCTGGGCCTGAACACCGATTTCCATCCCCGGTTCGTGCGGCGTTACGCCCATCTTGAAGAAACGATTACGGAAGCGGTGCAACATTACGTGCAGGATGTGCGCACCCGCGCTTTTCCCTCCGGAGAAGAAAGTTATTGACGGTGGGCAACTTGCTGCGTACGCGCAAAATGTGAGGAGGCATTTGCATGGATTCGAATCATGGAGCCCGACCGCTCATTCTTGTCAGTAACGATGACGGCGTAAACGCTCCGGGTATCGCGGCGCTTGCAGAGGCCATGGTCAGGTTGGGCGATGTGTATGTGGTGGCCCCTCTTCTGGAACAAAGCGCCGTCGGGCATGCGATCACACTGCGCGATCCTGTACGCGCTTTTCCCGTAGATGCGAGCATGGGTGGGGCAACGCGTGTCTACGGCGTGCAGGGCACCCCGGCCGATTGCGTAAAGCTGGCGGTCCGGGAATTGCTGCCCCGCGAGCCGGACCTTGTTGTCAGCGGGATCAATCGGGGGGCGAATACGGCCCTTAACGTGATCTATTCGGGTACGGTAAGCGCGGCCACGGAAGCCGCTATTCTGGGTATCGACGCAGTGGCCGTATCTCTCTGCGACTGGGATGCGCACGACTACGAGGCATCGCAGGAGATCGCTTTCATTGTGGCGGAGAAAGTGCTGGAGCAGGGTTTGCCGCCGGGCATTCTTCTGAACGTGAATATTCCGCCTCTTCCGCTATCGTCCATCAAGGGTATGCTGGTCACACGTCAGGCGCATTCCCGCTGGCGAGAATCGTTCGATCAGCGCGTCGATCCAAACAATCGGCCGTACTACTGGATGACAGGCACCTTTGTCAACCTTGACGAAGGACAAAACACGGATATAGCTGCGGTGCAGAGCGGACATGTTTCCGTGACGCCTATGCACTACGATCTCACGGCGCACGATTTTCTTGCGCCTTTGTCGGAGTGGAACTGGAACCGGTAGCGATGCCGTATTTTATTCCGCTTTATCCGATTCCGTGTCGATCCGGTTCAGCCGCTCTATGATGAGGTCGGGCCGGCACTGCCCGGGATACCCATCTACGCGGTACGCTTCCAGCGCTTCCTGTGCCGGGGGTTTACGGACAGCGTCGGGTTCGCCGGCGGTCCGGCGATAGGCTTCCCGAAACGGCGTTCCTTCCTGCACCATACCCATGGCGCGGGCAGTGGCGAACAAATCGGGGGATACGGCCTGATCAAGGCGTTTCCTGTCGAAGCGCATATCCCGGAGAACCACGGTCATTGCGCCGGTTACGTTCGAAGCCGTGTGTACGGTGCGCAGGACCGCTTCCTTGGTGAGTTGCAAGTCCCGATGGTAGCCTGAAGGCAGGTTTGCCGGGAGGGAGGCCAGCAACTGCATTTCGGCAAGAATCCGGTGGTATGACGCCCGCACCAGTTCCGGCACGTCCGGGTTCCGTTTCTGAGGCATGATGGAGCTCCCTGTGCCATAGGTATCGGCCGGCTTCAGAAAACCGAACTCGGCTGTATGATACAGCACAATGTCCGCAGCCAGGCGGTTGCAGGTCGCCGCGATTTGTGCGAGCGCATGAACCACATCCATTTCCAGCTTTCCGCGCGATAACTGTACGGCAGTCACATGCTCCTGGACTCCGTCGAAGCCGAGTTGACGGGCCATCTTCTTGCGGGGAAGCGCCAGGGCAGGCACCCCGTATCCCGCCGCTGATCCGAGGGGGGATACGTTGATGCGCTTCGCTGCTTCCTGTAATCGTTCGATATCGACCGTGAGCAGTTCAGCAAAACCCATTGCCCACAAACCTACCGTCGCGGGCATGGCTCGCTGCATGTGCGTATAACCCGGTATAAGCCAGGAATCTCCTTCTTTGCCCCACTGACACAGGATGCGAACCATGTCTGCGGTTTGCTGCATTACCTCCAGCAAAGCATCCCGGAGATACAGTCGCAGCGCGGCGAGCACCTGGTCGTTCCGGGAGCGTCCCGTGTGGATTTTCCTGCCGGTGTCGCCGAGCGCTTCCGTCAGGCAGTTTTCGATTACCGTGTGGGAATCCTCGTCTTCGGGGCGGACGGCGCGTTCCTGCTCCGCCAGTGCATCCAGTGCTTCGGTGACCGCATCGAATTCCGTCTGTGTCAGTATCCCGATTTCCGCAAGCCCCCAGGCATGTGCACGGGTTGCCTGTATGTCGTACGGCAACAGGAGCGTATCCCACCGGTAGTCTTCTCCGACGGTGAATCGCATCACCTGGTCTTCGAGTGTTGCGGCTGCGTCCGATTTTTTCCAGAGAGGGGAGGACGATGGGTGTATCATGGCTCGAAATATGCTTCAATGACGGAACGATAGACTTCCACGGCGCGCTGCACTTCGGCGATCGGGATATGTTCTTCCGGAGTGTGGGACAATTGACTCGATCCCGGACCGATTTTGACCGTGGGGACATCGGCCAGAAAGATCCAGTCTGACGCCGTGGGAGATCCGATGGGTTCGATATCGGGAATCGCCCGCAGACATGCGCGGACGATCCGTTCGTTTGCATCCGTGGCGACGGGTACGATCCGTTCGCTATGCACCTGCACCTCCGACTCGAGCGCATCCTGCACGATATCGATCAACTCCTTATGTGTGTAGGCCGGTGTCGACCGGATGTCGAGCGTGAACGTACATCGGTCCGGCACGACGTTGCGGGCCGCACCTCCCGCTATGGTGGTTACGGTAATTGTAGGGTACCCCAGAAAAATATCCTCCCGGTCGAAGTCAAGCGCCATGGCGCGCTCGATGTCTCTCGCAGCGGTTGCTATGGCGTTTTGCCCGAGATGCGCCCGGGCGGCATGGGCTGTTTTG
The DNA here is from genome assembly GCA_009839485.1 of Bacteroidetes bacterium SB0662_bin_6. NCBI lineage: Bacteria > Pseudomonadati > Bacteroidota > Bacteroidetes bacterium SB0662_bin_6. The sequence goes on along the minus strand of VXPQ01000053.1, from coordinate 58,969 downwards.
CCTTGTGCTTCCACACGCAGCACCAGCAGTCCCTTTTGAGCGATGCACGGAACGAGGTTGGTGGGTTCGCCTACGAGCGCTGCCTTCAAATCCGGCAGATGCGGGCGCAGGGTCTTGAGTCCATTATAATCCCCGCCTGTTTCTTCGCAGGCGGTCAGCGCTACGATGATTCGTCCGGAAGGCCGGAAGTTATCTGCAGCCAAAGAAAGAAACGCGGTGGTCATGGCGGCGACAGACGCTTTCGCATCCACGCTTCCGCGCCCGTACAAGCAGCCTTTCGATTCGATCGCGTCAAATGCGCCGTGCGGATGATGCTCCGACGGAGGTACCGTATCAAGGTGGGTGTTCAGCAACAACACATCATCCCCTTCCCCGAATCCGAAGAACACGTTATCGTCGATGCGGCCCGCTTCGATCCCGTGTTGCGCCACATACTCCTCCATATACCCGGCGGCGTTTTTTTCTTCGCCGCTGAGCGAAGGAATGCGCACAAGCTCCTTCAAAAGCGCTATGACATCTTTACGAGGCTGCATTGCAGGGAAAGGGGGTTGCGGGCGTCAATGCATAATGCGGGTGCCCGTAGAGGGGTCCCGAATCCCTTCCGGGGACACGATGAATACGTTCGGAATGCCGGCATTGAGCGCGGCGAAGCCCACATCGATCTTTACGCGCATTCCGTCGGTGATCCACCCTTCCTGTACACCCCGGGAGCGTAGTTCAGCACGGAAGGAGGATACATGCGAATCCGGATCCGCGGTATTTCTGCGAATGCCTCCGATTTCCGTGACGAGCAGATATTCGTCGGCCTGCAAGGCCTCCGCAACAGCGCAGGAGACCGTATCGGCGTTCACGTTATACAACTGTCCCGTGTGATCGATGCCAAGCGGGGCGATTACCGGGACATACCCCAGATCAAGCAGGATATCGAGGAGTGCCGTATCGACGGATGCAATATCTCCGACCCATCCGAAGTCAATCGTTTCTCCATCGACATTCCAGGGAGGCCGTTTGGTAACGTGCAGGAACGGGCCGTCGGCGCCGGACAACCCCACAGCCTTGATACCATGCCTGACCGCACTGGCCACAAGGCGCCCGTTCAATTCGCCGCGCAGACTCCATTGCACGATTTTCAGATCGGTATCGGTGGTGATACGGCGACCATGCACCATGCGCGGGGTATGGCCGAGCTGCCCGGCGATCTCGGTAGCCAGGACCCCTCCGCCGTGTACGACAACGACCCGTCCGGTTTCCGCTAACCGGGCCACCGAGGTCCAAAGCGTATCGAGGAGCTCGTCGCGCAGGACGGATGCGCCTCCCATCTTGATGACGGTCGTTTTCATCACAACCCCCAGACATACTCGAGAATCGCTTTCTGTGCATGCAACCGGAATTCGGCCTGTTCGAGGTGAATGGCGCCCGGGCCGTCCAGGACATCGTCTTCGACGACCACATTGCGGCGTACAGGCAAGCAATGCATGAAGCGCGCCTCTCGCGTTTTCTGCATCCATTCCGTAGTAATGCACCAATCCTGCAAGCTTTCCCGCCGCACCGGTTCATGCTCCGGGTCGGAATAGACGAGCGGCCCGCTCCATGCCTTGGCGTACACGACATCCGCTCCGTCAAAAGCCTGTTCGCGGTTATCCGTTTCCTCGACGCGTGCCCCGTAGGACCGGGCTGTTTCCATAATCCCGTAATCGAGTGCGTATTCGTCCGGTCGCACCACGGTCACATGCATTCCGGACCGGGCAGCCATCAGCACGGCGGAATTGGGCACGGCCATGGGGAGCGCTTTGGGATGGTATGTCCATGCAAGCACAAACTTCTTGCCGCGCGGATCGCCAAGTTGCCGGCGGATAACCGCGGCGTCGGCCAGGGCCTGACAGGGATGATAAAAGGCGGATTCGAGATTGATGACCGGTACGGACGAAGCCGAGGCGATGGTGCGGATGAGCCTTTCCTCCCGATCCTTGTTGAAACTCTTGAGCGAGGCGAAGAGCCGTACGCCGAGCGCGTCGTAATACTTCGACAGCACGCCAATGGCTTCCCGGATATGCTCTGCCTCCTCGCCATCCATGACGGCGCCCCGCTCGAAGGCGAAACGCCATGTTTCCTGACCGGGGGTGAGTACGGTCGAGTAGGCTCCGAGTTGTGCTGCCGCCAGTTCCATGGAGGTTCTGGTACGCAGCGAAGGGTTGAAAAACATGAGCCCGATGCTGCGCCCCCGGGCGGTATCCGTCCATTTTCCGGCGTTTTCGTAGTAATGCAAGGCCCGCTCCACCGCCGCATTCCATATCACGCGGTTGAGCGATTGCCAGTCGATCAAGTGTCTCATGTATCGATATCTACGGTTTGACGGATGTCTAGTGCGGATGCAAGGGCCTCACAGAACATATCCAGTGCTTCGAAGGGGGTGTTAATCGGAGGCATGAGACGGATCACGTTCGGATCGTCTGCTCCTCCTGTAAGAATGCCTTGTTCCAGCAACGCCTCGCGAACCGGAGAGGCAGGGCGATCCAGCACGACACCTATGAGTCCGCCCCGCCCGCGTACGCTGCAGTTGAGCGGTTCCAGCCCGCTGCGGACGCGTTCGAACAGTTTGGATGCTCGTGGCATGAGATTCTCTTCAACCAGCGTCCTGAGCGTAGCCTCCACAGCGGCCATGGCTATCATCCCGCCCCCGAAGGTTGTTCCCTGGTCCCCTGACTTCACGGTCGATGCAATCTCATCGGAAAGAAGCACGGCACCCACCGGCACACCCGCCCCAAGGCTTTTCGCGAGTGAAATACAATCCGGGCGTACTCCGTACTGCATACTGATGGAGAATGTACCTGTGCGGCCTACCCCCGTCTGTATTTCGTCAAAGAGCAGCAGGGCCCCATGCCGGTCGCATAGCTCCCGCAACGTGCGGTAGTATGTCGCTGGTGCTTCGATCATACCTGCCATACTCTGGATAGGCTCAAGGAGCACTGCCGCAATATCATCATGTGCTTCAAACGCTTCCTCGGCAGCAGCCGCATCCCCGAAAGGCACGAATGTGGCGGCCGCCAGCACATCCCGGTACGGCGCCCGGTACGCATTTTTCCATGTGACGGCGAGGCAGCCGAGCGTGCGTCCGTGAAACCCGCCCTCCATAGCCAGAATGCGGGGCCGTCCGGTATGCTTGCGCGCCAGTTTGAGCGTCGTTTCGTTTGCCTCAGCGCCCGAATTGCAAAAGAACACATGCCGGAGTCCTTCCGGGGCGAGTGTCCCGAGACGCTCAAGTGCACGGGCTCGCGTATCGTTGTAGACGGTATTGGAATAAAAGAGGAGTTGTTCGGCTTGCGCCCGGATTGCTTCCACAACCCGGATGGGACTATGCCCCAGCAGCGCCACGCAGTGCCCCCCGTAAAGGTCCAGATATTTTCGCCCGTCGGTATCCCATACGTAGCTGCCCTCGCCTCGGGTGAGCACCATGGGCATGCGGGCGTACGTGGGGATCTGATAGAGGTTTTCGAGTGTGATAGCTTCCTGCGTAGTCATGGTATAGGGCGCGCGTTCAAAATGGCGCCTTTGAGGCGGGAAGAAGACCTGCCGTTTCAGGCAAGCCGAGAAGAAGATTGAGATTCTGGACGGCTTGTCCGGAAGCTCCCTTGATCAGATTGTCTTCCGCAAAACCGACCAACAGGCGCCCGTCCCGGACGATCCATCCGATGTCACAGAAAGGGGAATGTACCGCAAACCGAAGTTCCGGGAGCCCATCCGTATAGAGCCGGACAAACGGACAGTCCGCATAGGCTTCCGTATACCATTGTTCCACATCGGACGCTGCGGCGCCTGCAGGCAGCGGAATATCCGCTACACCCCAGATACCGCGTGTCCAAGGGCCGGAAACGGGCACGAAACGAATCTCTGTGTCCGGTCCCAGCACCTGCTTTATTTCGGGGAGGTGCTGGTGATTCAGCGCTTTGTAAGCCCGCACATTTCCGTCCCGGGTCGGGAAGTGCGTGGCGGTCTTGGGGCGTGCCCCCGAACCCGAAGCGCCTGTCCAGGCGGTTACAAAGGCATCTACGGTTTCCATATGCTGCGTAACCGGCCACAGCGCCAGACTGATGCCCGTCGCGAAACAACCCGGATTCGCAATACGCTTTGTCCCCGAGGGGTACGGTGCGCAAATTTCCGGAAGGCCATATACGAACGACGACAGCAGGTCGGGCGCCGGGTGTGCGAAATCAAACCATGTTTTGTACAGGGAGGCGCTCCCGAGCCGAAAATCTGCGCTCAGGTCAATAAGTATCCCGTCAAATCCGTCCGCGAATATCTTTGCTGCGATTCCGGCGCTTTTGCCGTGCTCGGCAGCTATGAAGATAATGTCTGCCTCACCGGGGTCGAACTCGTCCGGTTTGCTGAAGACCAGATCCAGTTGTCCGCGCAGATGCGGGTGAGCGCACCATACCGGTTTCCCGGTGTACGCCCGACTGGTAACGGTGGTAAGCCGGGCCTCCGGGTGGGTAAGAAGCAGGCGGATCAATTCGCCGCCCGTGTATCCTGCTCCGTGAAGCAGAGCTATCCGGTTATTCATGGCAGCATGCAATGAGTGCGTGTGTCAGGCGGGCGATTCTTTCGGCGCGTTTTCCGCATTGCGGCGTGCTCTATGCGCCAATAGAGCCTGCACGCCGTAAATCTGCGTAAAGCCTTCGGCGTCTCGTCCATCCCACAATGCGTTGGTTTCCCCGTAGACAGCCACGCGGGGGTCGAACATCGAATAAGGACTTTCGCAGCCCGGCACCTCGATACATCCCTGACGTGCTTTTACCCGTACCGTACCGGTGACGACAGTCTGCGATGAATCGATGAGCGCTTCAATATCCCGCATTACCGGGTCGAAATACTGCCCTTCGTGGAGCATCTGTCCATAGTAGTCCGCCAGATGATCCTTTTGGAAACGTTGCCGGTTCGTAAGCACGATTTTTTCCAGTTCGCGATGCGCAGAGAGCAGGATTGCCGGGGCCGGCGCCTCGAAAGCCACGCGTCCCTTGACCCCAAGAATCGTGTCGCCTACATGCATTCCTCTCCCGACGCCGTGTGCAGCTCCCTCGGTATTGAGAGTTTCAATAAGGGTCACTGGATCGAGAAGCGATTCATTGATGGAAACGGGAAGACCTTTCTCGAAGCCGATCACCCATTCCTGTCCTGCGTCGGGCGCGCTGGCAGGCGCTACCGTATCGACCCATCCCTCTTCGGGGAGCGGGTTGGCGGAGGTTAGGGTTTCGCCTCCTCCAATCGTGGTGCCCCAGAGGCCCCGGTTGATGGACCACACTGTGGTTTTGCGGGGTACGTCGAAACCGCGTTCCTGCAAAAAGGCTGTAGTTTTCTCGCGACTCAGCCCCAGTGAGCGGATTGGGGTCAGGATGTCCATGTCGTCCGCCAGCAGGCGCACGGCGACATCGAAGCGGACCTGGTCGTTTCCGGCGCCGGTCGATCCGTGGGCAATAGCCCGTGCGCCGGTTTGCTGTGCCGCATGCACCACCATGCGGGCTTGTGTTACCCGTTCCGGTCCGACACACAACGGGTATACGCCGCCGCGCAGGACGTTCCCCTTGATCAGGTAACTCAGGTGATCGTCAAAGAGGGCCTTGCGTGCATCCACGAGGATGTGTCGGGCGGCGCCAAGCGCCCGGGCGCGGGCCTCGACGCCTTGCGCCTCTTTCTCCGAGAGCCCTCCTGTATTGACCGTAACCGTATATATCGGCTCGTCGAAGGTTTCGGCGAGATAAGGCACGCAAAAAGACGTATCGAGGCCGCCGCTAAAAGCAAGTACTATGGCCATCGTTATCGTGTAGGAAAAGATAGAAAATTGTGCGGTTGGACAACGGTAGGCCCGCGCGGTACAAAAAAAGCGCTGACCCAAGTGAATCAGCGCTGTGCAGGCAATCTGGGCGGGGGTAATTCCCGCCGGAAGTTATGGCGAAGCGCTTCTCCACGCAAAAAGCAAGCATCCTCGTCGCAGGCGCGACGGGAACGCAACGAAACGACGGGTATGTGTGCAGGATGCATGCATGGAGCCGGTCAGGCGCTACAGCCATTTACTGCAGTAGGGGTACATAATAACTTCCGCTGGTACCCCTGTCAAGGGGACAAGGTTTCCGGGCAGGGGTTTCCTCTCCGGATCTTGCAGGGAACGCTCCGAAAAGATCCGTGGCGTGCTGTCGGGTGAAACCTTTGCTAACAGACCCTAACGGTACGTTCCCTGCGCAGCAGCCAGTGTATTCCTGAGCAGCATGGCAATGGTCATGGGACCTACCCCTCCGGGCACGGGGGTGATATGCCCCGCCTGCTCCGCCACGCCGTCAAAATCCACGTCTCCCACGAGGCGATAGCCTCGCTCTCGAGACGGGTCGTCGACCCGGTTGATGCCTACATCGATGACCGTTGCACCGGGTTTTACCATATCCTGCGTGATAAATCCGGGGCGGCCTATGGCGGCCACGAGGATATCGGCCTGTCGCGTGATGTTTTCGAGGTGTTTCGTCCAGCTGTGGCACACGGTCACGGTGGCGTCCGTTCCGCGCTGCATCAGAAGCGCTGCCAGGGGCTTTCCCACGATATTCGATCGTCCGACGATGGCGGCCCGTTTACCGGGAATGTCAATCTTCGCACGGGCAAGCAATTCCATGACGCCTGCCGGGGTGGCAGACACAAAAGCCGGGTCGCCGATCAGCAGGCGCCCTACGTTCTCGGGATGAAATCCGTCGACATCTTTCGCCGGATCGATCGTATGGATGACCCGTTTTTCGGAGATATGCCCGGGGAGCGGTAACTGCACGAGGATGCCGTCTACGCTGTCGTTTGCATTCAGCGCACGGATAAGTTCGAGCAGCGACTGTTCGGATATATCGGCGTCCCGGAGGATCGTTTCGCTTTCCACGCCGACTTCGGCAGAGGCTTTTGTTTTACCGCGTACGTAGGAGGCGGAGGCGGGGTGGTCCCCCACCAATACGACCGCGAGTCGAGGGGAGCGATGGCCGCTTGCGGTCCATGCCGCTACTTCTTCGCGAACTTCTTCACGGACGGCTTGAGCAACGGCGCGTCCGTCCATGATTTTACCGGGCATCGTGTCGGATCGGGAAGGGTGAGCAGGAGAATGCTACAGAGGAAATGGTATTGCGGAATCCTCTCTGCGGCACAGAACCTGTTGAAAGATACGGACGAGAAGGGTGAGAGGGCAGCGATGTCCATGAAGTCGAGGTGAGATTTGATCCAATGCCTTGCATGCGCCGTCCGGATTCCCGGTGTGTTTGCTCCAGGGCCTCCGGGAGACCGCCTCCGGCTCCCTTGTTTTCATTTCCCGCAAAAATTTTTTTGAGGATCCGGGAACCTTCGCTGAAACCCCTCTGTAGCAGAGCCCATGAAACGATGTTTCAGATAGCTCATCCAGAAGGGTGGAGGGTGCAGGCCCTTTGAAGCCCTGGCAACCGCCGCGTTCGACCGGTTAAAGATCGGCGAACAGGGAAAGGTGCCAATTCCTGCCTCGCTCCGGCGCACTTCGGTGCAACGGGAGCCCGCGAGGAAAGATGAGCGGGAGAGATTCCCTGTCCGTCAAGGACTTTCGCCTCTTCCGCACGTCGACGCGGAGGGGGTTTTTTTATGCCCTCTTTCGTTGGCGAAGGCCGCGCCGCCTGCGGCCTCCATCTCTTCGGGAAGAGCCGTCTCGACATCCCTAACAGGTAATCCATACTCTCACCACCATCACAAAACATCATGAGTAACAACGGACAAGCCGCCGGGCCCCATTTTGAAACCCTGCAACTTCATGCAGGGCAGGCGCCCGACCCTACTACGAACGCCCGTGCTGTGCCGATCTACGCCACGACGTCCTACACGTTCAACGACGCGGATCACGGCGCCAACCTCTTTGCGCTGAAGGAATTCGGCAATATCTACACGCGGATCATGAATCCGACGAACGATGTCCTCGAGCAGCGCATTGCGGCGCTTGAGGGGGGTGTGGCAGCCCTTGCCACATCCAGCGGTCAGGCTGCGCAGTTACTGGCGATCTCGACGATCGCAGAAGCCGGCGACAACATCGTGTCGACCAGCTTTCTGTACGGCGGAACCTACAATCAATTCAAAGTCACGTTTCCCCGGTTGGGTATCGATGTGCGCTTTGCCGACGGGGACGACGCCGATTCGATCGAGCGACTGATCGATGACCGGACGAAGGCCATTTATCTGGAAACGATCGGCAATCCCCGGTTCAATATCCCTGATTTTGAACGCATTGCGAAGGTTTCCGAGCGCTACGGTGTGCCCATCGTCGTGGACAACACGTTCGGCGCCGCCGGATATCTGTCCCGGCCGTTCGATTATGGGGCGCACATTGTGGTTGCCAGCGCGACCAAATGGATCGGCGGTCATGGTACGACCATCGGTGGCGTGATCGTGGACAGCGGATCGTTTCCCTGGGATAATGGTCGCTTCCCGACGTTCACGGAGCCTTCTCCGGCTTATCACGGCCTGAATTTCTGGGAGGCTTTCGGGCCTGAAGGCGTGCTGGGCGTCAATGTGGCGTTTATCATCCGCGCACGCGTGGAAGGTTTGCGCGATCTCGGACCGGCGCAAAATCCGTTCGGCTCGTTCCTTCTCCTGCAAGGACTGGAAACGCTGTCCCTGCGTGTCGGCCGGAGTTGCGAGAATGCGCTTACGCTGGCCCGCTGGCTGAAAGATCAGGAGCAGGTTACCTGGGTAAGCTATCCGGGACTGGAAGACGATCCGTACCATGCGGCAGCGAACAAGTATCTGAACAACGGATACGGCGCGGTGCTTGCATTTGGCGTCAAGGGAGGCGTGGAGGCAGGTCGGACGCTCGTGAACAGCGTCAAGCTGGCCAGCCATCTGGCGAATGTCGGGGACGCCAAGACCCTGATCATTCATCCGGCTTCGACGACGCACCAGCAATTGGCTGCAGAAGAGCAGTTGGCTGCCGGTGTGACCCCGGACCTCGTGCGGGTTTCCGTAGGCATCGAACACATCGATGACATCATCGGAGATTTTGCGCAGGCATTCTCTGCAATCAAGGACCCGGTTCCCGCCTGAATAAACCGGATCGATTCATGGCTGAGGTGTTCAGGGTTCCGACGCTGCAGCTCGATTCGGGACGTACGATGACGGACGTACCCGTTGCCTATTCGTCCTGGGGCGAGTTGAATGCACAAGGCGACAATGTGATCGTCGTTTGCCATGCCCTGACGGGCAGTTCGGCGGCGGACGATTGGTGGGGACCGCTCATCGGGCCGGATCGAGCGCTCGATACGAACCGGTTCTTTGTCGTTTGCCTGAATGTACTCGGGTCGCCGTACGGTTCGGCCTCCCCGGTCTCGAACAATCCCGAGACCGGCGAGCCGTACGGCCCCGGGTTTCCGGCCGTGACCATTCGCGACACGGTGCGGGCGCACCGGGAGGTGCTGGAGGCGCTCGGCGTACGCCGGGTATTGTTTGCCCTTGGGGGGTCCATGGGCGGCATGCAATCGCTTGAATGGGCCTTCGAGGATGATTTCGTGGACGGTATTGTACCGATTGGCGTGGGGGGGCGGCATTCCGCGTGGTGTATCGGGTTCAGCGAAACCCAGCGGCAGGCCATCTACGCAGATCCGCTCTGGAACGACGGGCAGTACACGGAGCAACCCCGGCAGGGATTGGCGACGGCCCGCATGATCGCCATGCTGACGTACCGCTCTTCGGGTTCATTGACCAGACGATTCGGGCGCAGTCCTCAGGATGGTGCGGAAGATATGTTCGCTGTCGAGAGTTACCTGCGCTATCAGGGCGACAAACTGGTGAACCGGTTCGATGCCAACTGTTATGTGCATCTCACGCACCAGATGGATACGCACGATGTCGCCCGCGGGCGTGGCGCGTACGAGGATGTGTTGCGCAGCATGGACAAGAAAACATTGGTTATCGGCGTCGATTCCGATGTACTGTATCCGTTGGCCGAACAGGAAGAATTGGCTTCGTTGATTCCCGGGGCCCGGCTCGAGGTCATCCGGTCGCCGGATGGACACGATGCTTTTCTGATCGAATTTGAACAATTGGGGCGGTTCATTCGCACATGGGTGGAGGAGGAATTGCGGCGTCCGGAACCGCCGGGCGCGTGCGCGGTTCGGAGCGAGAAGTTCATTGGTGTTTGAATCCTGCGTTGCTGTGATGGCCCGCAGGGGCCGTAGCCAACGGGCTGTTTGTCCGGAGGACGCCGCAATCAGGCCACGCCGGGCGGCTTCCGGATGCAAGAAAGCAATTGGTCGGTACGAGATATGAAGGAAAAGCTGAAGGTCGGCATTCTTGGCGCTACCGGTGCGGTGGGCCAGAAATTCATCGAAGTGCTTGACGGGCACCCCTGGTTCGAGATTACGGCATTAGCCGCATCGGAGCGTTCCGCAGGCAAGCGGTACGCGGATGCCGCGAACTGGATCGGATCGGCGTCTATCTCGCCGGACATTGCGGATATGAAGGTGGTGGTGGCAGCGCCGGACCTTGAGGCCGACTTCGTGTTTTCCGGACTGGATGCATCCGCGGCGGGCGAAATCGAGCCATTGTTTGCGCGGGAGGGATATCCTGTCATCTCGAATGCGCGCAATTACCGTATGGCGGAGGACGTTCCGCTCCTGATTCCCGAAGTAAACCCGGATCATACCGCGCTGATCGATCGACAGGATCGTGGAGACGGTTTCATCGTCACGAATCCGAATTGCAGCACGGTGGGTCTTGTGTGCGCGCTCAAGCCGCTGGTTGACCGTTTCGATGTGGACGCTGTACATGTAGTCACCATGCAGGCGCTTTCCGGGGCAGGGTATCCGGGCGTGTCGTCACTGGATGCCCTCGGCAATGTGGTCCCGTATATCGGTGGCGAGGAAGACAAGGTGGTTACGGAGCCGACAAAATTGTTAGGTCGGCTGGTAGATGGCCGCATCGAGCCGGCGGCTCTTCGCGTAAGCGCCCAATGCACCCGGGTTCCGGTTCTTGAGGGGCACCTTGAAGCCGTTTCCGTGCAATTTCGCGGCACGGTGTATGCGGAAGATGTCAAGGAAGCCCTGCGCACCTGGCGGGCGCCGATCGCCGGGTACGATCTGCCGTCTGCACCGGCACGATTCATCGAAGTGTTTGAGGACGAACGCTTTCCCCAGCCTCGCCGCCATGTCGGGCTCGGACGGGGCATGACGGTATCTGTCGGGCGTATCCGTTCCTGCGAAGTGCTGGACGTAAAGTTTATCGTACTTTCTCACAACACGATCCGGGGCGCTGCGGGAGGAGCTGTGCTGAATGCCGAATTGCTTGTCAAGCAGGGGCGTCTTGCCAAACGGGGAGCCGTTGCTGAAGTGGTTGCAGGGTAACTACAACATCTGCTTTGCTCCTGGGATTTGATCAGAGTATCCTTTACTTTTTTCGGTAGTGTTTGCTTTGCTCCGAAGGGCCGTTACGGGGAACCTGGGTATGTGCGTTACGTTTGCATACGCCGCTCCGTTTTCCGGAGCGATTGTCGTGCCTGAATGGTGTATATGCGGAAGTAGCTCAGTTGGTAGAGCATTTGCTTGCCATGCAAAAGGTCGCGGGTTCGAATCCCGTCTTCCGCTCCATATCCTTGCCGAAAGGTTTCATGTGGAAGTAGCTTGGATGGTAGAATCCACTATGTACATGCAGCCCGTTGTGGATCCAGGCCGGTCAGGTTCGAATATTGCCGGTGTATCGGACCATCGCGCGGGATATTTGCTGTACAGATTTCGACGACAGGAAAACGATGAGTAAACCATCCTCACAGGAGCCCGCTGCGACGCCCATCTGGTTCGGTGAGCCCGATCTGGATGCGCTCTCCGAAATAACTGCCGGTACGATGGCCTCGCATCTTGGCATCGAGTATACCGAGATAGGCCCTGATTTCCTGCGCGGCACGATGCCCATAGACGAACGCACCATGCAGCCCCAGGGCATCATGCATGGAGGCGCATCCGCCGCCTTTGCGGAAACGCTTGGGAGCGTAGCGGCACATCTGTGCGTGGATCGGTCCAGGAAGCGTTGCCTCGGACTCGATATCTCCGTAAATCATATCCGGCGAGTCGCTGCCCCCGGTAAGGTTACGGGAACGGCGCGGCCTCTGCACATTGGAGGAATCACCCAGGTATGGGAGATTCGCGTCGAAAATGTCGCCGGGGACCTGGTTGGCGTGAGCCGCCTGACAATCATTGTCCTTACGGTGCCGGTGCGTTATTCCTGACGCCTTCCGCGACCGGGACCCGCTTTCTTATAAGCAGTCCGTTTTTTCCGGCTACCTTGTCCGGAGAGCAACTTCCCCATGCGATGCCCGGGCATACAGTTCGGGGCCGCCTCCATTCACACGCCCCTGTACTTCTTTTTCCTTACGCGTTCCCTCGAATTGGAAGGCATGGTCCATGGAGACGTCGGAGGCCTTCAAATCGACGTCAAGCGCTGTGCGTTCCGGAGCGGACAAGTCGATATCTCCATGCGCAGTGCTGAAATTGCCGCCCGCCGCCTGGAGAAAATGCAGGCTGATGTCTCCATGCCGCACTTCCATACGTGGATAGCCGTCCATTTCGTAGACATCAATGTCTCCGTGGGATGCTCCTACATCGATTTGCCCGGCAGTAACGTGGTTCATGGCCAGATCGCCGTGCGTCGTACGGATGCGAATGGTTTCTGCGGTCGCATAGTCTATATCGAGATCGCCGTGCGCGGTAGATAGCTCGACATCGGTTGCGTCGATCCGATGTGTGGACAGATCGCCATGTTGCAAGGCCAACCGGATGCGCTCACTACCCAACTGGCTGGTTTGCACGTCACCGTGCGCTATGTCCATGGACAATGAGGAACCGCTTAGCGATTCGGCATCCAGGTCTCCATGGGCAAGGTCTACGTTCAGGGCGCCTTTCAGGGCATCGATGTCCACATCACCATGGGCTACATCCATTTTGGCGTCAAACATCTCCGGCACGGAAATATACACATGGACGCCTGCGCGCATACGCCAGCCACTTCGGCGCCAACTCCAATTGCCCTTCGGGTCCGTACGGACAAACAGTTTCCCGTCCGTTTGTCCCACCTCGAAGTTCAGGTACTCGAAGAAGTCGTGTGCCTGGTCATTTATTTCCCTGCCTTCAAGCGTGATGCGAATGCGCGCTTCACTGCCCCTCGCTTTTTCGATATGGATGTCGCTGTGGATCACATCCACCAGCAATTGTTCTCCCGGCTGCACGGAGAATGTCTCGTTGATCATTTCCTCTTCAGCCCGGTCGCCGATCCGGTCCGGGCTGTTCGGACTGGTGCGCGGGGCGAATTCGGCATGGTGGAACAACGTGGCTCCGGTCACGGCAAGAAGCAGCAATGCGCCGGCGCCGATGCCTGCTATACGGAATGCGGAATGCATGGGAATCTGTGTTTTGTTACGGGAAGATCGGGAAACGCGCTATAAGGCAACCCCTATATTATTAGTGGGCGTTTACCTTGATTACGGAACATTCGGTCAGGGGTTACACCAAAAATGCACATACTGCCGGAAAAATTTTACGAGCGGCCCACGCTCGAGGTAGCGCGCGACCTGATCGGCAAGCATCTTGTGCGTGTGCTGGACGACGGCACGGAACTCTCCGGCCGTATCGTGGAAACGGAAGCCTATACGCAGGACGATCCCGCGTTCCATGGATGGGGTATTCTTGACCGGGAAACCGGGTTGCTCAAGCCGGAAGGCCGCGGACGCGATCTGTTCGGTAAGCCCGGCACGGCGTACGTATACCTGACGTATGGAGTGCACTGGCTGATGAATGTGGTGACGGAGCGGGAAGGAATCGGCGGCGGCGTGCTTTTGCGCGCCGCGGAACCGCTTCGGGGCATTGACTCCATGTACGAGCGGCGGGTATCGGCGCGCAGCGACATTGATCTTGCGAACGGCCCCGGAAAACTGGCCCAGGCCTTTGCTATTGCCGGGGCCCTGCACAATACTTCCGTTACGAAGCCGCCCCTGTGTGTGATAGAATCCGGCGCCACAGGACATCCTGCCGTCGAGACGTCGTGCCGCATCGGTATCACCCGGGGCGCCGAATTACCCTGGCGCTTTTATGTGCCGGACAATCCGTATGTATCGCGCGGCGTGCCCAGCGATATTGTCCAGGCGCGGAAACGCAGCAGGCCCTAATGCGCGGGTTTGGGCACATTGCGCCTTTCCCTTCGTTCATTTGCGATTCGTGAACTGTCAATGCATGGCGTCTTTCGCCTGCTCTGTCATGCCCGATCTGCTTTCTTCCAACGATATTCGCAGCGCCTTCCTCGATTTTTTCCGGGATCGGGGGCATGAGATCGTGCCGAGCGATTCACTGGCGCCTCACGGGGACCCCACACTGCTCTTCACGAATGCCGGGATGAACCAGTTCAAGAATGTTTTTCTCGGAACGGGCGAGCGGGACTACCGCCGTGCTGCGGACACCCAGAAATGTCTCCGGGTATCCGGAAAGCATAACGATCTCGAAGAGGTAGGTCTCGATACGTATCACCATACGTTTTTCGAGATGCTGGGCAACTGGTCGTTCGGCGACTATTTCAAGCAAGAAGCCATCGGGTGGGCCTGGGAATTACTCGTGGACGTATTCGGGTTGGCTCCGGACAGGTTGTATGCTACGGTGCATGAGGGCGATGAGGCATTGGATCTGCCGCCCGACTCGGAAGCGGCTGCGCTGTGGAAGTCCGAAACGGACATCCATCCGGATCACATCCTCTACGGAAGCTCGAAAGACAATTTCTGGATGATGGGTGACGAGGGTCCGTGCGGGCCCTGCTCGGAAATCCATATCGATATGCGTTCGGACGAGGCGCGCCGGGCCGTGCCCGGCAGGGAACTGGTCAACACAGATCACCCGGAGGTGATAGAACTGTGGAACCTCGTGTTCATCCAGTACAACGCGCTGGCTAACGGGTCGCTCGAGCCGCTTGCGGCCCGGCATGTGGATACAGGACTGGGGCTCGAGAGGTTGGTGGCGGTGCTGCAGGGGAAACGGTCGAATTACGATACGGATCTGTTTGCATCGCTTCTTGCCGGCGTGGCGGCATTGTCGCCTCGCGAGGAAATTGTATCCTACGACGACATCGATATTGCCGACGAGGCGGAGCGCGAGCGGTGCCGCGTAGCGATGCGTGTTGTAGCCGACCATGTGCGCACGATCGCTTTCGCCATAGCTGACGGGGTGGCCCCGGGCAATGTGGGGCGTTCCTATGTGATCCGGCGTATTCTGCGCCGGGCTGTGCGATTCGGCTATCAGGCGTTAGGGATGAGGGAGCCGTTCGTTCACCGGCTCATCCTGCCGCTCGCCGAAAAAATGGGCGATTCTTTCCCGGAATTGCGCACCCACCGCGAACATATAGAACGCGTCACGCGGGCCGAAGAGGAGCACTTCCTGCGAACGCTCGGTACGGGCATCGATTTCTTCGAGTACATCGCGAACCATGTCAAGGCATTGGCCGATGCCATCAAGGAGTCCGAACATGCAGTTCAGGAAGTAGCGGCCCGAGAGGGGGTATCCATCCATACGGTAAACAGCAGGGCGAGGATGGACTATTCCGGCAAGGGGTACCGTCGTGTCAGGGAAACGAAGTCCGCTGCGCAGAAAGTGCTCAGCTTACTGGGTTCTGACCGGAAGATGCTGGATATCCTTCAGAAGGCGTTCGGAAAAAGGCCGGGATACGAGGCATACAGGGTATTCATCTTTGCGGCAACGGGTGGACGTATTCCCGGAGAGATCATTTTTCTGCTGCATGATACGTACGGGTTTCCTGTGGACCTGACGCAACTCATGGCGCGCGAGAAGGGCCTTGTGGTGCATGACGAGGATATTGCGCGGTACGAGGAACTCATGGAGATGCAGAAGGAACGTGCCCGTGCGGGCGCCTCGTTCCGGATGGCCGCGGATACGGAAGAAGCATGGCAGGTATTCGTGTCGGGCGATGATTTTGTGCCCGGGGATTCGCTGTTCGTCGGGTACACTACTCTGGAAGCAACGGATGTCCGCATTGCTGCGATGCGAGCTGTTTCGCTGGAGGTGAACGGTAAAGATGAAGAAAAAAGAGCCCGTCAGGCCGCTCGTGTACAGTGTGAAATCGTACTTGATCGTACGCCTTTTTATGGAGAAAGCGGCGGGCAGGTAGGAGATACGGGCATACTGGATGTAGGGGGGGAGCAGATCCGGGTGCTGGATACGAAAAAACACCAGCACCGCATTGTGCACTGCGTCGACCGCTTGCCGGACGACCCCTCTGCGCTGGTGCATGCGGCGGTGGATGCGGATCGTAGACTCCGCATCGCAAAACACCATACTGCGACACATTTGCTTCATGCGGTGCTGCGTGAGGTGCTGGGCGAGCATGTACAGCAACGGGGATCGCTCGTGGCTCCCGACCGATTGCGTTTCGACTTTAGCCATTATGAGCGCGTGGCGCCGGAAATGCTGGAGGCCGTACAGGCGAGAATCAACGAGGTAATCCAGCGTGATGTGCCGGCGCGTATCGAATTCGATGTGCCGATGGCGGAGGCGCAGGCTCGGGGCGCCATAGCGCTCTTTGGAGAGAAATACGACGATCGCGTACGCATCGTTACGTTCGATCCGGCCTTGTCCGTTGAATTGTGCGGCGGCACGCATGTCCGCGCCACAGGCGAGTTGGGTGTTTTTCGTTTTTTGTCGGAGGGATCGGTTGCGGCAGGAATACGACGTCTGGAGGCTGTGGTTGGCGAGCAGGCGCTGGGTGTAATCGAACAGGAACGGAAAGAGTTGGTGGGCGTCCGGGAGCAAATCGGGTCTGTACAACGTCCGGCCTCGGAGGAAATTGCCCGACTGGTGGCGGAGAACAAACGTCTCCGGCGCGAAGTGGAGAGGCACCGGGAGCAGGCGCTTGCCGGACAATTGGAGGATTTTCTTGAGAAGGGACGTGAGGTCGAGGGGATTCGTGTAATAACAGGCCGGGTGGAACCGGTGTCGATGGATATGTTGCGCAGCCTGGCGGAAACAATGCGTGAGCGCATGGGCGAATCTTCCGTGGCAGTACTGGGCGCTCCGGATTCCGAGGGAGACAAGGTATACCTTGCCGCGGTGGTATCCGATGATGTCATCCGGCCGGGTGTGTTGAAGGCAGGCGATCTGGTAGGGCGGCTTGCCCGCATCGTGGGCGGCGGGGGTGGAGGGCGTCCTGAATTGGCTACCGCAGGGGGGCGCCGTCCGGAAAAACTGGACGAGGCACTTTCCTCGACGGCAGAGGTAGTGCGTGCCTGTCTGGAAAATTCGACATCCTGACGATATTTGTTTTGTGCGCCGGCTCTTCCGGAATGCTGCGAGGACATTTTTAAAGGAGTATCGAAAAATCTGCATCGGGTAGATGGAATGAATGCTTGCCCGTAGGGGTCAAACAAGTGCGCACCGTTTATGCGTCTTGTGCGTCGGCTACGTGTGAGCACGGCAATAAGGACTGTTCGGGACGAACCGCACGAATACGTTATGCCGCATGCGGCGGGGCCTACGGACCAGGAATTAGTGGAGCGTGCCCGGGATGGAGACGCGCTCGCATTCGAGCAGATCATACACCGATATGAGGGACAAGTGGCTGCGACGGTGATCGGCATGATGGGAAGATGCCCTGAGGCAGACGATGTGGGGCAGGAGACGTTCATTCGTCTCCATACCTATCTCCACAAGTATCGGGGGGATGCCGCCCTCGGTACGTACATTGTGCGGATCGCGATTAATCAGGCGCTCAAGGCGTTGAAACAGCGTAAGCGGTGGAGAGAACGGTTCGTTCGGCCCGATCAGGAAGCATTGGAATTGCTGGAACCGGTTGTGAAAGAGGGCGATGCGATCGATGCACGGGAGCGTAAGCGCCTTGTGCATGCTGCCCTGGGACAAATAAATCCTGAGCAGCGCGCTGTCGTGGTGCTGCGTATGCTCGAAGGGTATTCGACCCGGGAAACGGCTGCCATGCTGAATGTTCCGGAAGGTACGGTCATGTCCCGCTTGTCGCGGGCGCTGGAGCGGCTCAAGGGCTTGCTTGGCCCGTTGCTTCTGGAAAAT
This sequence comes from Bacteroidetes bacterium SB0662_bin_6, assembly GCA_009839485.1. Classification (NCBI taxonomy): domain Bacteria; kingdom Pseudomonadati; phylum Bacteroidota; species Bacteroidetes bacterium SB0662_bin_6. The sequence goes on along the minus strand of VXPQ01000053.1, from coordinate 40,883 downwards.
CCGTAAACACATAGGGTGCGATGCTCACGGATCACGAGAAATTATTGCGATATATCGAAGGCGATTTGTCCGCTGCGGATCGTCGCGACATGGACGAGCGCCTTGCAGGGGAGACTTCCCTGCGGGAAGCCCTTTATACGCTTCGTACGCTGCAGGGCGCGCTCCGGACGACCCGGGCGGAATCCTTTGGGCCGTATTTCAACGAACGGGTGATGCGGCGCTTGCAAGGCGTTGAGCAGGAACCGGGCGAGTCGCTTTACCACGGGCTGCAATGGGTATTTCTGCGAGCGGCGACGGCGAGTCTCGTTGCGGCGGTTGCGTTCGGAGTATACAATGCAATCACGTACCAGTCGCTGGGCGCTGCTTCGTCTTTTGTAGAAGCAGTGTTCGGACTGCCCTCCGTCTCGCTGCTGGATGCCTTGTCCTATCCGATCATGTAACGAACCATTCCTGATTCCAGGCGCTACTGGAAAGTCATGACTGCTCGTACGAAATCGACCTTATTGCTGCTGAGTACGCTGCTTATCGGCATGTTGCTCGGCGTATTTGTCCATACGCTGATGGTGGAAAACCGTATTGAGCGGCTCACTTCCTTACGTTCCCAGGCAGGGTTTGTGAAGTTTATGGACAAGATGATCGAACCGACGAACGACGCCCAGCGCAACGCCATTCGGGACGTGCTGGAGCAGACGGCTGAGAGGTTGGATGTGCATCATGCGGAAAGCCGGGAGACGGTGGAGGAGATTATGGAATCTTTTCGCGCCTCGCTGGATAGCCTCCTTACGGAAGAGCAGATCGATGCGTTGAATGAACGCATGGAGCGGATGCGGCATTACAGGAAGGACCGTGGGCGCAGGGATTCTTCCTCGATGCATCGTGGTCGCAAGGATTCTTCTTCGATAGGTCATGGCCGCAAAGATTCTTCTTCGATGAATCATGGGCGCAAGGGGGCGTATTCGGAGCGCTCCAAGGGCGGTTCCGATCGGTATGAAAAATCTCCGGAGAATTAGGGCCTGTTAACACTATGCATCGGCGCTCTGCGGGGCCTGTTTTTCTGTCAGGCCAGGCGGGGCGAGCGTAGCGGTGAACCGTATTGCATTTCCAACGCGCCCCTGCCAGGAACAGATGTCCCCATCACTTGTTGATTGCTCCGCCTGAAATCAGGGTTGCCGGATCATCTTCCGGTCTGTATCGGGTAACGGAGGGGTGCCGGAGTGGTCGAACGGGGCGGTCTCGAAAACCGTTGCGCCCTTTGGGGCGCCGGGGGTTCGAATCCCTCCCCCTCCGCAAGGGAATGGTTTCCGGGTTGCACGACATAAGTTTATCGCGCTCCGGTATCTCATGAATTTTTGTCGTATCCTTAGAAGGCTTTGCGCACTTCATCTTTGTGCAAAGGTGCAGTGTGTCTGTGTTTACCCCCACTCTTACTTCATCAACGGTATCTGAACATGAGTCGTTCAAACTTTTTGCTGCCGATGCTCGCAGCTGTTGTTTTTACATTCGGCACAGTTGCAAGCGCCACGGCGCAAGTCGGTGTGGGTGCGGAAGCCCCGGAAGGCGCCGATGTGCTTTTCGACGGGACGCGTGCATCGCTTGACGAAAACTGGGAATATTGGGAAGGACCTTGTTTTGCCTCTTCGATGCCCATCAAATGGAATGTCGTTCCGAATCATTTTGACGGAGGCAGGGGCACGGCCATGTCCAGCAAGGAGCCTTATTCAAGCACCTATGGCCAGGCGGACATCGTGACAAAGAAGAAGCCTCGTGATTTCCGGCTGCATGTTGAGTTTCTGATTCCGCGTAGTCGGGGCAACAGCGGGGTCTATCTTGACAACCGGTATGAGATCCAGGTTGTTGAAGGAGAGGACGGGTTGCATGGCATGGCTTCCGTGATCAACGAGAAGGAAGCTCCGTACGAGTTGTTCAACGGCCTGCAGAAATGGAATGCATACGACATCCAGTTTCGTGGCGCTCGCTTCGACGAGAACGGCGATCGTAGCGAGAAAGCGATGGTCACCATGTATTTCAATGGGGAGAAGGTGCATGAGAATGTGCCCATCAACAAGGTGTGGGGCGGTCCTTGCTCTGCGCTGGATGGGGGTAATGATGGCGGCAACGGCATCACCGATGGACCGGGAGGTGTAAAACTCCAGGCGGAAGGACACGATGTTCGCTACCGGAATATCTGGATGCAGGGGATGAGTTTCGACGAGCCTGACACGAATTTCTGAATCGGTTGGCGCGGAAGGAACATCGGGCGTTTCTTGCTCTTGGCTCGAATCTCGGTGAACGGTTCGATCATATCCGCTTTGCAGTGGAGCGGTTGCACAGTGCGGAAGACGTCCAGGTGGCGGACGTGTCTCCGGTCTACGAATCCGAGGCGCATGTATTGCCCGGCAGTGCGTGGCAGCCGCCCTATCTGAATCTCGTGGTGGCGGTTCGGACCCGCCTGGACGCCCGGACATTGCTTGCGCTTGCGCTTCGGATTGAGCGGGCAAGAGGTCGCCGCCGTACGGAAACGATCAACGGTACCCCCAGCGCGACCGATCCTTTACTCCGTTCATCCGCGTGGGCTTCCCGAACGCTTGATATAGATTTGCTCGTATTCGACAGGCTGTGCTTGTCCGGGAACGGTCTTTCCGTACCTCATCCCAGGCTTGCTGTCCGGCGATTCGTACTGCGGCCCCTGTACGATTTGGCTCCTGATCTGTATGTGCCTGCGCCATTCAATGCCCGTGTCGGGGAGTTGCTTGCGAATTGTCCGGATAAGGGGCAACTTGTCCGTTTGCCGTTCGAGGTTCCAAACGTAATGTCTTGACCATGCTCCTTAAAATCCTCGCCTTTTGTGTACTGGTGTACATGATCTTCAGGATCTTAAGGGCGTTGTTGCGAGCGATTGTGCGCATCGCGGCCCCACAGCAACAGGAGAAAGGAGGATGGTCCGGTCCCCGGCCGGAAGAGACCTCCCGCACGGACGAAGATGTGGAGGACGCCAGGTACGTGGATATGTAAGGATACTCTGTGTAGTGTTAACAGGCCCTAAGTCCGCAAAGCGCTGAGCGAAGTGGTTTTGGTCAGAGTATCCTTAAAGGGGGCGATCCCGCTATTCTCGGGTTATAACCGGGATTTGTCTTGCGCGGTTAACTGTCGACGCCGAACGTAAACGTTAGTGTGGTGCGGCTTGCGATCGCTTTGCCGTCCTTGCGAGCCGGTCGGAACATCCATTGGGCTGCCGCGGAAAGAGCGGCTTCTTCAAGGCCGTGCCCAAGGAGGTCGACCGGTTCTTTGACCAGTCCGTTTTCGTCGAGCAAAAATCGTTCGGTGACTGTGGCCTCCTCGACCTGGCCTCTGACATTCACGAGCACCTGCACCACCAGCTTTGCGCGTACTCGCCTCCGCTTGGCTTCCTGCGTATTCTCGGGATATACAAACCGTACGGTGCGCGGCCCCGCCGTGACGCCGGCGGAAGGCCGAACCTGTTCTCCGGCATCGGTTGCGGGCGCTTCGGATGCGTCGAGAGGGAGTAAACCGTCGGCAAGATCCAGCTCGTCTTCTGCGAGATACTCATCGTCCGGAACCAGAATCGGCACCAGCGGTGCGGGCGGGGCGGGGGCGGATGCGGCGTGTTTCGTGGGCTGGATGTCCTCGATGTGGATGCGTTCTGTTTCGCCTGCACGGTAAACCGCGCGCTCGTCGGGCGAAGTCACCTGCACGGGCCAGAAGCGAACAGCGATGGTGAGCACGACAAGTGTCGTTGCAAGGCACGCCAGAAAACGGGTGCGGTGGTTCGCGATATGGTGCGGGTCGGAACGCGGCATCGATGGGCTGCCGGCACAGAGTTTCTGTTTCAACCCGTCTTGTATGCAAGGGTTCACAGCAGAGGCCGCTGCAGGGCTCTGTACCCCGGATAATGCGCTAATACATCTTTGTCTTCAAAATGCCCGTGAAGGTGTTGAGACCGGACGTAAAGATGCCTAATTTAAAAGGATGCATTTTTGATCGTTCTTAACCTGATTATGAAACAAGCGCCGACGAATGGCTCTCCGTGCAAGTTGGCTTTGGCGGACGGGATTGTCGTGAACGGATACGCCATTGGCCACCAGGGCGAAACGGGTGGCGAGCTCTGCTTCAATACGAGCATGACGGGGTATCAGGAAATCATGACGGATCCGTCCTATCATGGGCAGATCATGATGATGACCTATCCGCACATCGGGAACTACGGAGCCATGGATATCGACATGGAGGCGGACGTGCCGATGGTTGCAGGGTTCGTAGTGCGCCAATTTGCCGAGCAGTATTCCAATCTGCAGGCCGACGAGTCGCTGGATCGTTTTATGAAGCGGCATCAACTGGTGGGCATCAGCGGCGTGGATACGCGCCGTCTCGTTCGTCATATCCGGGCGCAGGGGGTTATGAACGCCGTGGTTTCTTCTGTTGACCTTGATGACGAGCGGTTGATTGAGAAAGCGCGAAACTGGCCTTCCATGGACGGTCTTGAACTGGCTTCGCGGGTCACAGTAGAAGCTGCCGCGGATTGGTGCGGAGGAGATGGTGCGCGTATTGCGGTATTCGACTATGGAGTGAAACGCAATATTCTTCGGTCGTTCGAGGCGCATGGCTGTGCGGTTCGTCTCTTTCCCGCTTCCACATCGCTCAAACAAGTGCTTGCCTGGGAGCCGGACGGCCTCTTTTTTTCGAACGGCCCTGGGGACCCGCGCGCTATGCCCGATGCGATCGCCACGGTCCGCAAAGCGTTCCGCACGGACATCCCTCTCTTCGGGATATGTTTGGGCCATCAACTTATGGCGCTTGCTTCCGGGTGTGAGGTCTACAAGATGTTCGTTGGACACCGGGGCGCCAATCAGCCGGTAAAGAATCTCGACACCGGTCATGTGGAGGTTACGACGCAAAATCACGGGTTTGCTGTACTGGAAGATTCCATTCCTGCGAAGGTCGCCGACATTACGCACCGGAACTTGAACGACCGGACGGTGGAGGGGCTGCGTTTCAGGAAGCATGCGGCATTTTCAGTGCAGTATCACCCCGAGGCGTCCCCCGGACCGCACGACAGTCATTATTTGTTCGATCTGTTTCTGAAGGAAGTGGAAATGCGCCGGTCCGTGTCGGTACGGACCACGGAGAAGGCGACGGCATGAGCAAAGCGCACACAATGGCAAGAAAAATCATTTTGTTGGGAATCTATGCCCAAACGTGAGGACATTCACCGGATTCTGCTGATCGGGAGCGGACCTATCGTGATCGGTCAGGCATGTGAGTTCGACTATTCGGGTACCCAGGCTGCACGGGCGCTCCGCAAGGAGGGATATGAGGTGGTGCTGATCAATTCCAATCCGGCCACCATTATGACCGATAGACTCACTGCGGACAAAATTTACCTGAAGGATCTGATCCCGGCTTCGATCCGGGAAATTGTTGAAGTCGAGAAGCCGGATGCGGTGCTGCCGACCATGGGTGGGCAGACCGCGCTGAATCTTGCCGGTACACTTCAGGATGAGGGGTTCTGGGAAGCACACAACATAGACGTTATCGGCGTGGATATCGACGCCATACGTATCACGGAAGATCGGCAGGCGTTTCGCGATCTGATGGAGCACATAGGGATCGATCAGGCGCGTAGCCGTGTGGCGAAGAGTCTACTGGAGGCGAAGGAGATCGCCCAGGAGATCGGAGAGCTTCCCGTGGTGATCCGGCCGTCGTATACACTGGGCGGGTCCGGAGGCGGGATTGTATGGACGCACGAGGAATTCGATCGCAAGGTGATGCGGGGGCTGGAGATGTCCCCGGTTCACGAGGTGCTGATCGAGGAATGTCTGTTCGGCTGGAAGGAATACGAGCTCGAACTTCTTCGGGACGCCAACGACAACGTCATTATCGTGTGCCCCATCGAGAATGTGGATCCGATGGGCGTGCATACCGGAGATTCCGTAACCGTGGCGCCGGCGCAGACGCTCACCGACAAGCAGTACCAGTGGATGCGGGATGCGGCGATTCGCGCCATGCGTTCCATCGGCACCTTTGCGGGGGGGTGCAATATCCAGTTTGCATTCGATCCGGCCGGCCGGCGCATGATTGTCATAGAGATCAATCCGCGCGTATCGCGCTCGTCGGCGCTCGCTTCGAAAGCAACGGGGTACCCGATCGCGAAGGTGGCGGCCCGGTTGGCTATAGGATATACCCTGGATGAGTTGCCGAACGAAGTGACTGGTACTACAAGCGCCTGTTTCGAGCCGGCCATAGATTATGTGGTGACCAAGATTCCGCGCTTCAATTTTGACAAGTTCGAGGGCGTGGATGAAGAACTCACTACCCAGATGAAGGCAGTGGGTGAAGTGATGGCCATCGGCCGGACGTTTCCTGAGAGCCTGCAAAAAGCCTGGCAGGGTCTGGAGATTGACTACAATGGCCTTGGCGGTGATCGAGAGGATGCTTCTCCTGCGGAGGTGCGCGAGCGTCTGGCCAAACCCCTATGGGACCGGACACTCCAGATTCGGAATGCCTTCAAACTGGGGGCATCCGTAGATGAAATTGCGGATGTTTCGAAGGTCGATCCGTGGTTTCTGTACCAGATTCGGGACATTGTGCGATTGGAGGAGGCGATCGCGGAGCGGACCTTGCAGGAGATAGACGCCGAGTTCATGAAACGGGTGAAGCAGTATGGCTTTTCCGACATTCAGATTGCATACCTGCTGAATGGAGAGGCGAGCGAGATGCAGGTTCGGGAACACAGAAAAGCGCTCGGTGTGATCCCGTCGTTTCAGGTGGTGGATACCTGTGCGGGAGAATTCCCGGCGGAGACGCCCTATTTCTATTCTTCGTACGAACAGGGCACGGAAAGCAAGGTGTCCGACCGCAAGAAAGTGATCATTCTGGGGAGCGGGCCGAACCGTATCGGTCAGGGCATTGAGTTCGATTACTCCTGCGTACATGGCGTAAACGCTACGCGGGACAGCGGATACGAGGCCATTATGATCAACTGTAACCCGGAAACGGTCTCGACGGATTTCGACATTGCGGACAAGTTGTATTTCGAGCCGGTGTATTGGGAGCGGGTTCTGGATATCATCGAGCACGAACAGCCGGAAGGGGTCATCGTGCAGTTGGGTGGACAGACGGCTCTGAAAATTGCGGAGAAGTTACACCGGCACGGCATTCGGATTTTTGGCACGTCATACGAAATGATGGATCTGGCGGAGAGCCGGGGTAAGTTCTCGGAGGTTCTCAAGGAACTGGAAATACCGTTTCCGCCCTATGGCATGGCAGTGACCGTACAGGAGGCTGTCGCCACCGCCGAGCATATCGGCTATCCTATTCTGATTCGTCCGAGTTATGTGCTCGGCGGCCAGGGAATGCGCATCGCAATCAACAAGGAAGAGGTGCAGCACTACACGAAAAAAATCTGGACGCTGTTTCCGGACAATCATGTGCTGCTTGATCTGTTTTTAGAGAACGCTATCGAAATGGATGTGGATGCGGTGCGTGACGGGGAGGAGACGTGGATTGCAGGTATCATGCAGCATATCGAGCCGGCGGGGGTGCATAGTGGAGATTCGACGGCGGTGTTGCCTCCGTTTTCCCTGTCAGAGGAAATTTTACAGACCGTGCGTAGGTACGTGTGCGACATTGCCGAACGACTGGATATTATAGGGGTCATGAATGTGCAGTTTGCAGTCAAGGACGGGATCGTTTATTGTATTGAGGCGAATCCGAGAGCGTCGCGGACCGTGCCGTTTGTCGCCAAGGCGACAGGGGTGCCTGTGTCGGATATCGCCACGAAAGTGATGCTGGGCCAGAAGCTTGCCGATTTTCGGAAGGAGGGGCGGCTCACCTCGAACCTTGAGGGATATGCGATCAAGGAACCCGTGTTTTCGTGGGACAAATTTCCCGAGGTGCCAAAGGAACTGGGCCCTGAGATGAAATCTACGGGCGAAGCGATTGCGTTTGTGGACGCACTGAGCGACGAGCACTTCCAGCGTCCGTACGAAATGCGGAATCTGTATTTGAGTCGATAGGGGGCCTGGAGTGGTTGCACGTGAAGGATACGTTATCATAGGTATCGTGCTCGTGCTTGCCGCGGCGCTTTCCGGCATCGTTCTGCTTGTATCCGCGTGGTGGGGTATACTGTGTCTGGTTGTTGCGGTGTGCATCACCGCTGGGGTGCTGTTCTTTTTTCGCGACCCTGCCCGCACGCCTCCACCCCTTTCCGATCAACTCGTGCTGGCGCCGGCGGACGGCAGGGTGGTGATCGTGGATAATGCGGTTTCCGAGCCCCTGTACCTCGGGAGCGTGGCTCAAAAAGTATCTATTTTCCTTTCCCTGTTCGATGTGCACGTAAACCGCATCCCGGTGGACGGGATGGTTGAGCATGTGAGATACATACCCGGCAAATATCTGGTCGCATGGCGCCCCGAAGCAAGCGAAAAAAATGAGCGTTCGGAAATCGGAATACGGCATCCATCCGGAGCGCGAGTGCTTTTCAGGCAGATTGCCGGTTCCGTGGCGCGCCGCATCGTGTATTATGTGGCAAGCGAAGATCAGGTCGAAGCAGGACAGCGTTTCGGCATCATAAAGTTCGGGTCACGGATGGATGTGTTCCTGCCGCAGGATGTGACGTTGCGGGTATCCGTGGGAGATCGTGTGCGTGCGGGGGAAACGATCCTTGGACAGTTCCCTACTCCGGGGCATGAGCCATGACGAACGACGATTCCGACGAAAGGCGGAGGGTAGGGTCACGTACCGCCGTACCTTCATTTTTCACCCTGATGAACCTTCTCTCAGGGTATCTCGCCGTCGTCCAGACGATCGAGGGACGTTTTGAATATGCCTGTTGGCTTATCGTGTTGGCAGGACTATTCGATGCGCTGGACGGTATGATGGCGCGCCTTACGGACAGCACGAGCCTTTTCGGCGTCGAACTGGACTCACTCTCCGATATTGTGTCGTTCGGCGTGGCCCCATCCGTGCTGATCTATGTATTCGGGTTGCAGGAATATGGGGCGGTTGGTCTGATTGTTTCGTCTCTCCCGACGATATGCGGGGCCGTACGTCTTGCCCGGTTCAATGTGCGGTTCGATGGCGTGAAGCGGGATTATTTCATGGGATTGCCCACCCCCGCGATGGCTGCGGTTATTGTGGCATTCATTCTCAATTTTGACGAGGCGGGTTGGTTTCACCGGTTCAGTCCGGGGGGCTTGTCGGTTTTCATTCCTTTGTCAATCGGTTTGTCGATACTGATGATTTCCACGGTGAAATTCGATACGCTGCCAAGACCGACCCGCGCGTACATTCTCGGCCACCCGCGCAAGACCGCATTGTACGCAACAGGATTCCTGCTTATTATTTTTCTGCAACAGATCGGGTTGCTTGTGGTGCTGACCGGCTATGTGCTGATTAATGTTTTTCGCGCCGTGTACTCGCTGTTCCATGGAATTCCTGCAGAGAAAGACAAAGGAAGCACGTGACAGAGGCGCATGGCGTATCTTGCTGTACATCCAGGTACTGTTTCGTCACCGTATCGTCTCGCGATTTCATGTATAAAGCCAGCGTCCGCGTCACTTTGCGATCTTCCATTCTTGATCCTCAGGGGAAAACGACCCATCACGCACTGGAAAACCTTGGCTTCGAACGGGTAGAACGGGTCCGGATCGGAAAATTCGTGGAGATGTGGATCGACGAACGTACGCAGGAAGATGCCGAGCGTATGGCCAGGGCGGCCTGCGAACAACTCCTTGCAAATCCGGTGATGGAGGATTTTGAGATCTCTGTGGAGGAAGGGTAGGGCGCCGGGACCGCTTCGTTGAAGGCGAGGCGTATACGCAGATATGCTTAATGGTCCTTGTGCTGATGGTCGTGGCGACCCTTGTGGAACACGACATGCAGCAGTGATCCGCCAACGAATGCCTGGTAAAGCTCCACGCCGCTGCCATGTCCGAAGAATTGGGTTCCTGCCGCGTACCCTGCCACGGTAGCGGCAAGGATTACTGCGATTCCGAGTGAAGCCCACCCGAAGCCGTGCCGGGGGCGCAATAGCCACCAGATGGTAAGACCCACCAGCACCCGGTGAAGAATGACAGCGGGTACGATTCCGGTCCCCCGGGGCACCAGCGCGGCTCCCTCCAGAAACGCATGCAGCACCAAACCGGACAGGCCGATCAGCAACGCTACATTGTCCGTCTGTGATGCAAGCGAAGTCGAAAGGCGTTCGATGAGGGTGGGCAGGCCTATGCCCAGGCCAAGCACCGCAAGGAGCAGTACGCCATGCTCGGCCCAGGCGTGCGGAACCGCCTGCCAGATAACCAGCGCCGGGATGGCGATATACATAGAGCCGTCAAAGAGGCGCGTGGCGCCAGACCGATCATGCAGCCACCCGTATAGCAATGCGCCCACAATCGGGGCGGCGAGCGATCCGGCGAGTTGGAACATGGCGACAGCCTCTATCCAATACTGATGAAATATCGTGCCGCTCGCAGGATCGAGGTTTTTCCCCCCTGGCACAGGTGGCATAGACAGTTTACAGGGGCACCATTTGTACGGTCGTTTGCCGTCGGATGTTGCACTCGCCGCAGCCTTGAGAGTATCCTATATTGTTAGCGCAAATTCTTTTGTGCCAGATGCATTCTCTCCGGTGTTGAAATGTTGTTGTCCGCCACATCCGGTCATAACCATAGCTACGATCACAGTCATAGTCACGACCACAGCCATAGTCATAGCCACAGCCATAGTCATAGCCACAGCCATGGCTTGGGCGGACACGGACACGATCTGCGCGGGGCGAGCAAGCGCAGTCTGAAGGGTGCGCTTATACTGATTGTCGGCTATATGTTCGTAGAGGTCGTCGGGGGTGTTTTATCAGGCAGTCTGGCGCTTCTCGCGGACGCCGGACACATGCTGACCGACGCGGCGTCCATAGGTCTGGCATTGGCCGCCCTGCACTTTTCAAGTCGGGCTGCATCGGCGGAGAAAACCTTCGGCTATCGCCGTCTTGAAGTTCTGGCGGCCCTGATCAATGCACTTACACTCTGGCTGATTGCGGGGGGTGTAGTCCTCGAAGCCTGGCATCGTTTCAGGGATGTGCCGGATGTGGAAGGCGGACTTATGTTGATTGTCGGTTCCATCGGCCTTCTCGTCAATATCGCAGCAGCCCGGATTCTCCACAAGTCGGCCGAGCACAGTGTTAATGTCGAAGGCGCTTTCCGGCACGTCATAGCCGACTTGTTGGGGTCTGTCGGTGTGGTCGTATCGGGTGTGCTCGTTTGGGCCTTCGGCTGGACGCTTGCGGATCCCATCCTGAGCGTGATCATCGCTGTGCTTATTTTGTCCAGCACCTGGCGTCTGTTAGGTAAAGTGATTCATTTGCTGCTGCAAGGGACCCCTGAACACATTGATGTCTATCGTCTTTGCAGCGAGATAGAAGATGTGGAAGGCGTTCTCCTGATTCACGATGTCCATGTCTGGAGCCTTGCTCAGGACTATGATGTGTTTACTGCGCACATTCTGATCGACCCCGAGGTTAAAGAGGTAGACCGTACTTCCTTATTGCGCCGTCTGCAGCGCATCGTCTATCATGATTTTGGCATCCACCATGTCACTATTCAACTGGAAGATTCCGCGGAGGAATGTGCCGAGCACCACCATGTCGATCACCTGCACGCGCACAGCAGGCCACACCGGAATCTCACGTTAATACAAAGATTGAAGAAACGTGTGCGGCGACAATGAAGCGGCGCTACGTTATGCTCCGATATCCCGCTGGCGCTTGTATTCTTTCATGGCGGCGACAGCCGCTTCATCGACGAGGTTATTGAGTTCATTGTCGGCGTGTCCCTTTACCTTGATCCAAGTTATGCGATGGCGGGTGCTTTCCTGGAGCAAAGGTTCCCATAAATCCTTGTTTTCTACAGGTTTTTTGCCTGCTGTTTTCCAGCCGTTGCGCTGCCAGGCGTCGAGCCAGTGCCTGTTGAATGCATTTGCAAGATAGGCGCTGTCCGTGTGGAGCTGTACCTGACATGGTTTCTTCAGATGGCGGAGCGCCTCGAGGGCGGCCGTGAGTTCCATCCGGTTGTTTGTCGTATGCAATGCGCCGCCGGTCAGTTGTTTGCGGTGCGATTTGTACATGAGAAGGGCCGCCCAGCCGCCGGGGCCGGGGTTCCCGCTACAGGCGCCGTCCGTATAAATGGTTATGTTTTGCACGATCGGGTGTCTTGAGAAGGCGGTATTGACAGAACCACCGCCGTATTGATCCGGTAGGAAAGCGTCGGCAGGCAAAGTATACGTATACGTACGCACAAGTATGAAATTCGTCGATTACGTAACAATTACCGTACGGAGCGGGCGTGGCGGGGCGGGCGCCGTCGCATTCCGGAGGGAGAAATACGAACCGCAAGGCGGTCCTGCGGGAGGGGACGGCGGGAATGGAGGTTCGGTGATCATCGAGGGGGACAGCAACCTGTACACCCTCCTGGATTTTCGCTACAACCGGCACCATTTCGCAGAAAACGGCGAGACAGGCGCCGGCAACAACCGGACCGGACGTTCCGGTCAGGATATTGTTCTTCGCGTGCCGCTCGGCACCGTGGCCAGACAGCGCGGCACGGGTGAGATCATTGGCGAAGTGTGTGTGCAGGGTGAGCGGCTGATCCTTGCGGAAGGTGGACGGGGCGGCAAAGGCAATGCGTTTTTCAAGTCCCCGACGAATCAGACGCCGCGCCATGCCCAGCCGGGCGAGGCGGGGCATGAACGGGAAATCACGCTCGAACTTAGTTTACTGGCTGATGTCGGCATCGTGGGATTTCCGAATGCGGGCAAGAGCATGCTTGTTTCCGTTTTGTCGGCAGCGAAGCCGAAAGTAGCCGATTATCCCTTCACGACGCTTGAACCTTCGCTGGGTGTTGTGCAGGTCGAGGAGTACCAGTCGTTCGTGATCGCCGATATTCCAGGGATCATCGAGGGAGCCCACGAAGGCAAGGGGCTGGGGATACAGTTTTTGCGTCATATTGCACGCAATGCAGTGCTGCTTTTTCTCATCCCTGTTGATTCGAAGGACCTGGCAGGGGAATACCATGTGTTGCTGAAAGAAGTGGCAGCCTACGATCCCGTATTGCTCGACAAACCACGGGTCGTGGCGTTATCGAAAACCGATTTATTGCCTTCCGAGGAGCGGAGGCTTTTACCGGATATTGCACAGGAGGGCTTTCCGGAAGGCGTTGTCCCGACAGCGATCAGCTCGGTGGCGGGTTTCGGACTGGACACGTTGAAACAGCGGCTTTGGGAGGCCGTTCGGCAAAGCAGGGAGGATCAGCATTCCGAATGACGGGGGAGTCGAGAAGGCGCCGGGCGTCGTCAGCGGACAGTTCTTCTGTGCCTGATATACCGGATGACACAGAACGACGAGCGCTCGTTGCGCTTTCGCTGGTTCCGAGCGTCGGATCGAGACGTATGAGGGCGCTTATGTCAAGCATGGGTTCGGCCGAAGCCGTACTTGGCGCTTCGGCAGCATCACTGGCTTCTGTTCCCGGTATCGGTCGGGACCTTGCCGTGCAGATCGCAACGGCCGATTACGGGAAAGCTGTCGATGAGCAGTTTTCCCGGGCTGAAAAAGCCGGCGCCGGGATCGTCACACTCGGGGATCCGAATTATCCGTTCCTGTTGCGCCAGATACACGACCCGCCGGTGTTTTTGTGGATGCGGGGAAGATTGCCGGTCAGTGACGCTCCGGCACGCGCGCTGGCTGTTGTGGGTACGCGGCGTATGTCACCGTATGGCTTGCGCGTTACGGGAGAGTTGACGGAGGCGCTCGTTCGAGAGGGATTTTTGATTGTCAGTGGTCTGGCGTACGGTGTTGATGCGGCGGCGCACCGGGCGGCCCTGGATGCAGGAGGCCGCACAATTGCTGTGCTTGGGTCAGGCATTGATTGGATCTATCCGGCGCGGCACACTCGGCTTGCCGAAGAGCTGATGGTCGACGGCGCGTTGCTGTCCGAATATGCACCGGGAATGGCGCCGGACGGGATGCATTTCCCGCGCCGGAACCGGATTGTGAGCGGACTCGCTTTGGGTACCCTGGTCGTCGAGGCATACGAGGAGGGCGGTGCGCTTATTACGGCTCGATTAGCGGTTGAGCAGAATCGGGAAGCATTTGCGGTGCCGGGCAGCGTACACAGTCCGTCCAGCGCAGGGGTGAACCGCCTGATCCAGAAAGGGGAAGCCAAACTCGTTCAGAGCGTCGAAGATATCCTTGAAGAACTGGATATGGGGTCCAGGGCGATGCCTGCTCCCATCATGAAGGACATTCCTGCACTTTCTCCGGAAGAAACAACCTTGTGCCAGGCTCTGTCCACTACTACAGGGGCCTTGCATATCAATACGCTGTGTTTGTCCGCCGGCATGGATCCGGCAACGGCCCTCGTGCATTTGCTGGATCTTGAACTGAAAGGGATCGTGAAGCAGTTGGCGGGCAAGCAATTTTTTCTGGTTGCACCGGTAGCGTCGTAAGAAGGATGTACGGATTATTCCGATATTTCCGCCAGCCTGTTTTTTGAGAAATTTTTAAAGCCGTATTCTTAGCCGCCAATGAGCCCGCCATGTCCGAAGAACGGGTCGAACAGATCGTAACGCTCCAGGTGCCTGCCGGATATACGGAATCTCTCCGGCTTGACCGGTACCTCGCCCGGTTTCTGCCGAATGTTTCCCGCACAAAGGTGAGTAAAGGCATCGAAGAGGGACGGGTGACAGTGAACGGGGGGACTGTTGGCAAGCCGTCTCATATTGTACAGGCCGGGGATACGATCGTATGCACGATATTGCGTACTCCACCGATCGAAGCGCAGCCTGAGCCTATTCCCCTGGACATCGTATACGAAGACGATGCGGTCATCGTGGTGGACAAGGCCGCCGGCATGGTTGTACACCCTGCGTACGGGCATCGCACGGGTACGCTGGTGAATGCCTTGCTGCACCATGTCGGCGCTGGGCCGATAGGTGTAAATGCCGGTCTGGAAGGTGACGATTTTCCGAACGACGATCTGCAGGATGTCGGACTTTCCGTCCTGCATGCGCTCCCGGACCGGGACGACGACCCAGCCATTCGTCCGGGTATCGTGCATCGGCTCGACAAGGACACATCCGGCCTGGTCGTTGTAGCGAAAGACGATGCAGCCCATCGGCATCTCGCCCGTCAATTCGCGGAACACACGATTGTGCGGCGGTATCTCGCCTTGCTATGGGGCGTTCCGGATCCGGCCAGCGGGCGTATCGAAGGGGATATCGGGCGCGATCCACGGAATCGGAAGCGAATGACCGTGGCGCCTTCGGGTACAGGAAAACATGCGGTGACGCATTATGAAACGCTGGAGCGTTTGGATCATACCGTACTGGCTGCTTTTCGCCTGGAGACGGGCCGAACCCACCAGATTCGCGTACATGCGCAACACATAGGACATCCCGTGTTCGGGGACGAGACGTACGGGGGGCGGGTGTTGCGGTTCGGTCCGGTTTCGGCAAGCCGCAAGGCGTTTGCTCAGAATCTTTTTGCACGGCTCGATCGGCAGGCGCTTCACGCGGAAACATTGACGTTCATTCACCCCCGGACAGAGCAGAGGGTATCGTTTCGAGCCGATCTTCCGGAAGACATGAGGTATGTGATCGAGCGCTTGCGCCGTCCCGGCGGGGCGGATCCTGCAGCCGGGTCCTGAACACTGGATTCCACAGGGGGAATCTGCACTGCGGCGAACAAGGCGGAATGCGAAACGTTAAGAAACGATCTGTCCGCTTGCTCGCATGACTTGCGTTTTGTAAACACTTCATACTCTCTGCGCATTTTCTGTGGCGAAGACCTGGCGGAACATACGCGGTACGTTCGATATCCTGCCTTGGCCATCCGCGGCGGATGGGGTTGCTGTGCCCGGCAGCGCAGCCTGGCAGTATGTCGAGGACGTCATCCGCAAGACCATGGGCCGCTTTCATTTCGAGGAGATCCGTACACCTGTTCTTGAAGAGGAGGGATTGATTGTCCGGGGCATTGGCGAAGGGTCGGATATTGTCACAAAGGAGATGTTTGTGGTAGAGCGGGGGGATGACCGGTATGTGCTGCGTCCGGAAGTGACGGCGCCGGTGATGCGCGCCTGGCTTCAGCACCGCCTCGACCAGCGTGGCGGGGTACAGAGGTTGTACTACATCGGTCCGTGTTTTCGGGCGGAACGCCCCCAGAAGGGGAGGTATCGGCAATTTCACCAGTTCGGATGCGAAACCATCGGAACAGATGACCCGCGGGCCGATGCGGAGGTCATTGCGCTTATGCTGGCTGTTTACGACGCTTTTGGCATAACGGGAAGCAGACTGCGCATCAATACGTTGGGTCTTCCGGAGGAGCGGAAACAATATGTGGAGGCGCTCCGCGCCTGGTTGACTCCCCACAAGGATGTCCTTTCCGAAAGTGGGCAGCGGCGGCTGGAAAAGAATCCGCTTCGTATCCTCGATACGAAAGACGAGCAGGAACAGGCGTTGCTCCGGGATGCTCCTTTGTTGATTGATTTTACGGGGGAACAAACCAGGAAACGGTATGAAAGCGTGAAAGAATGCCTGGGCGATGCCGGGATCGATTTCATTGAGGATTTTTTGCTGGTGCGCGGGCTGGATTATTACATGCATACAGCGTTCGAACTGGAGAGTCCGGACCTCGGTGCGCAAAGTGCATTGGCAGGCGGTGGTCGATACGATCTGTTGGCTTCTGCATTGGGATCGGATCGCCCTGCGCCGGGAGTAGGCTTTGCTGCCGGGATCGAGCGATTGCTTCTGGCGCTTGATGCGCAAGATGCGAATATTCCGGAAACCCTTCCCCCGGATGTTTTTCTGGTGGCGCTCGGCGACGAGGCGCAGCGATGGGCGTTTCGGGAGGCTCATCGCTTGCGGCGCCAGGGGATATCCGCGAGTTTTGATCTGAAGGGTCGTTCCATGAAAGCGCAAATGCGTGAGGCCCACCGGCAGCGGGCGCTTTTTGCACTGATTGCAGGGCAGACCGAACTGGAGGCCGGAATTATCCAGTTGAAAAACATGGATTCGGGCGAACAGGTGCAGCTTCCGGCCGACGAGGCGCCTGAGCACATATCGAAATGCTTACGGGATTCTCGTGAAAGCGGGGATTCTTATCTACTATCTTCCCGATAAACGCCACGCGACGCTGTAAACGATGTATCCACGACTGAGCGACATATTTCAGGATGTTTTCGGCTTCAGCTTGCCGTTTCCTATTTATTCGTTTGGCGCTATGGTGGCGGTGGGGGTAATTACGGGCATGTGGCTGGCGCAGCGTGAATTGGATCGTATGCACGGAGCCGGCCGCATCGGCAGCGTGCGCGTGGGTGTGAAAGGAGGCGGTAAAAAAGGGCGTACTGTGGTGCAGGAAACGGCTCCCTCCGCGCTGATGGGCACCGTAACCGTACTGGTGGTAGTGTGCGGTATTGGCGGGGCCAAGGTTTTTCACATTCTGGAAAACCTCGATGCGTTCTTTGCCGATCCTGTGACTATGCTTTTCTCTTCCGGCGGCTTGACCTTCTACGGGGGACTGATTGTGGCCGGCGTTGCCGTTACGCTCTATGTACGCAGAAAAGGGGTTTCGGGAGCAGCCTTTGCCGATGCGCTGGCGCCGTCTCTTATGCTTGCTTACGGCATCGGACGGATCGGTTGTCACCTTGCCGGGGATGGCGATTGGGGCATTCCAGCGGATATTCTTGCCAAGCCGGGGTGGATCCCAACCTGGTTATGGGCGGAGACCTACCCGAATAATATTCTTGGCGTTACGTTGCCGGAATCGGGAGTGTACCCGACGTCCATCTACGAATTTCTGATGGCGTCGGCGTTGTTCGGGTTACTGTGGGCACTTCGAAAACATCCTTACCGCAATGGGTGGCTTTTTTCGTGGTACCTCGTTTTCAACGGCGTTGAACGATTCCTCATCGAACAAATACGGGTCAATAACACGTTCGATGTGCTTGGTGTGACCGTTACGCAGGCCGAAGTTATTTCTCTTGTTGCGATTCTCCTCGGGCTGGCCGGGCTGGCATATACATGGAAACGCCGGCCGGAGCAGTCATTGCCCGGTTCCTCTTCTGTCCCGGGCGTGCAGGCGGCTGCCGGGTCCTGAGGCCGCCACCATGTCTTCCGATCGGAACGAAGATCACCTGCTTGTTTTGGGACGGCGCCCTGTCCGCGAGGCGCTCGAACATACTCCGGACCGGATCGAGAAAGTGTTGCTTCAACGTCAGGGAGGGGGTGAATTAACGGAAATACGCCGGATTGCTGCCCAGGCCGGTGTGCAGGTGCAGTTTGTTCCGGTGGGACGTCTCCGGCAGTTGGCGCGTGGTATTACGCATCAGGGGGCGGCGGCGCTCATGGCGCCGGTGGCGTATGTGGTCCTGGATGATTTGCTGGCGTCCGTGGCGCCTACTCTTGAGGAAGTAAAACAGCGCAAGCCCCGGTTGCTTGTGCTCGACGGGATGCAGGATCCTTTCAATTTTGGAGCGGTGCTGCGCAGCGCAGTAGCTTCGGGTGTGGTTGGGGTCATTGTGCCCCGGAGCGGTATGGCCCCGCTGAATGCCGCGGCCATGAAGGCAAGCGCCGGCGCCGCCGGGCGTGTTCCCATTGCCCGCCCCGCAAGTATTGTCGATGCTATCCACCAACTCAAGGAGCGGGGGTACTGGGTGGCAGGAGCCGATGTCGGGGGGGATGTGAGCGTATGGGAAATGGCATGGGACCGCCCCATGGCGGTCGTTATCGGGAACGAGGCAAAGGGTATTCGTCCGGCGGTTCTTACGGCGTGCGACTACCGGGTGCGTATTCCGATGACCGGTCCTGCAGAATCACTGAACGCATCCGTGGCGGCCGGTATTCTCCTTTTTGCTGCAGCGCGGATGGATACTTCCTCTCTGTGAGGGTAACTGTTTCCATTCCGGTCCACACAAGGGGTTCTGTTCCGGATGCCGTTTCGTAGTCACCGGAAGCGTTTGGCGCCTTTCAGGGACAAGGATGAAGGTCGCGCAGATAGCGTGGCGCTCCGTACGTCGCTGTCGGTTCGTTTTGTCTGATGCGCAGGAAAAGGCGCTTTGCCGCACTGCGAAGGCGGAGGGGGTATGTCATTGCGGCGAAATGCAATCCTTCTGTCAGCGCTTCGCCGAGTATTTCCGGGGATATGTTTTCCTGGAGGGTTTGTGCTGTATCTGTTGCGGCTTGTGCTTTTTCCTCCGTTTCCGGTTCATTTCCATGGGTAGATGCATGGAGCGTGCCCAGTGCATCAAGCCCTGCTATCCGGATGATCTCGTTTCGGGAAGGGGTAATCAGGGCCGAACGGGCCACTTGTAACGCCTCGGGCGCCTGCATTTTGGCGAGCGCCCGAACGGCCTCTGCCTGCACGGACTGATCCGTGTCGGTTTGTGCGGCGCGCAATGCCATTGCGATCAACGCGGGGCTGGATAACGTCTGGCTGAGCGATGCGAGCACAGCGTTTCGAACATCCGGCGAGGCGTCTTCATAGGCTGCGGCGAGCGCCCGGTCGGCGGCTCCGCCGGAAGCAAGGTGCGCCATGGACTGCACAATAGCTGTCCGCACCCGTACGTCTGATTCTTCGTCAAATGCGTTTCTCAGCCCGAGCATCAGTGCGGGATCGGGCGGAAGGGAACGTAACGCTTGTGCTGCGGCGAACCGCGCTTCCGGCAGGGATGCATGGCGCAACTGGGCGATCCAACCCGCTGCCGGCTGGCTGATCCGGCTTTCCATGACCCCTCGCGTTTCCGGGTAGACCGCAACGAAGCGCGGCCGGTATGGGAAGGGCAGGGCAAACTCTTCAATTCGCCCGTTCAGTGTCACCTCGAAGCGCTCCGTGGTTCCGAGCGCACCGGCTTCGAGGGTAAGGACGATGGGATAGACCGCCGGGGTACGTCTGTTTTCCTGAATTTCCTCGATATGTACGCGCAGCACCTGGCCGTCGATTTTGTATCGGATGGCGAACAAGGGGCGATATAGCCAGGCGTTTGCGATCTCGAAAACGTCTATGCCTGTAGCTGCACGGACAATGGGCATCCAGAGGTTCTGAGCATACTGCATCGTGTCCGATCCGGTATGAGAAAGGACGATACACCCGGGACGTTCTTGCGCCTGCATGGCGTGCGTCGATTCCGGACTTGTTCCCCAGATCCACAGAAGTGCCCCCGCCGGGAATATCCAGCGCGTGAGGAAAGCGACCCAGGTGCGAATCATGCCGAAAAGGGGCATGGATACGATCGGTATGACTTCATAATCCCCGCTTCTCCGGCGCGGAATATGCAGATGCGCGCAGGGAAGGTATCTTCGATCCCTGGAGGACCACACATAGCCCTCCGACGGAAACGTGCAACACAAGCTGAGCAGCATGGCAGAGCACGGCGTAGGTTGCGGCGGCTTCATGGCTGAAGGCGAAAAGATAGACGAGCGCCTGGATCGTAATATAATGATAAGAGCCCGTCCCTCCGGGCAAGGGAACGAGGATGCCGACCGCACCGAATATCATGATGATCCATCCGTCAAGCAAGGACAGATTATAGATTCCTGCCGTATTCAGCATCAGGAAGGGGATATAGGCCATCAGCAGGTAAAGAAACCACATGATAGCCGTGCTCCATACGATGCGTTGTTTGCCGGGTGCATGCAGGATTGTGGTCATTCCTTCCCGAAACGCCTTGAAGGCTGTTCTCAGGCGTGGTTTCAGGGAATGTTTTCCGCTGGATCCGTCGCCTTTGCGGGAGTTTTCGGACATCCCCGAGAGGAATCTGTAGAGGAGGAAAGCGGCCAGGGCAATGGTAAAGGCGATCAGAATGACGGCTGTCAGGGAAATTCGATCAAGTTGTTCGGCGACCGGCGCAATCAGGATGTCGCCCAGTATAGCTGCACGACCTGTCATCAGGAGAAAGACACTGCCCAGGCCTATCCCCAGCACAACCACGTCGAGGATGCGTTCCGTTACGACGGTACCCAGCAAGCTGCTGAAGCGCAGGCGGGTCTGCGCGGAGAGATTGGCGGTTCGCGCGACTTCGCCCAGCCTCGGCACCGCAAAGTTGACCATATAGCCGATCATTACCGAGTAAAAGATGGGTTTTATTCCTGGGAGTCCGGGTGCGTCGACATCTGTTTCTGCATGATCGGCTTGTCCATGGGTGATTTCAGGGAGCGCTTCGATGAGGAGTTGCCATCGCCAGGCCCGTACCAGATTGCCAAGCAGCATAACCGCGACAAGAACAGGGATCCATGCATAATTCGCCGTGCGAAGAGCATCCGCCATTGCGCTTATATCGACTCCTCGCAATGCCAGATACAGCAGTAGCGCCGCAAGTACAAGGCTTCCTGTGTAAACGAGGCGGTTACGCATGGGACCTTTTGTACGGCAGATAGGCCATACGGTAATGCAGCTTTTTTGAGAGGTATTCCGTCAAGTCCTGATCCGCATCGCTGCTTCCAGTGCTTCGATCAGCGCTTGTATATCTCCTTCGTCGTTATAGACGTGGGGCGCGATGCGGATGGCGTTTCCCCGTACCGATACGGAGATGTTGCGTTGTTCAAGAATATCGCGCAGACGGTCAGGATCCACGTTATTGCCTTTCCGGGTCCGTAACCCGAACAGATGGTGTACCCGTCCCGCTGGAGATTCGAGTTTAAATCCGAGTTCCTCCGCACAGTCTGCAAGCGGCCGGGTCAGGTTCCGGCAGTACTCCTGAATGGCTGCCGGCGTCAGGTTAAGCACCATTTCAAGTGCCGCCGCCAACATGGGAACGAGCACAAAGTTACTGCGCTCACCCATATCGAATCGGATGGCGCCCGGATGATATTCGTCCCGGTAAGCAATGATATTGCCGAACTCCTCACTTCTTTCCCGGCATATCCAGTTTTCCTCGAGGGGCCGCCCGTTGTGCCAGCGTTCGGAATAGTAGCCAAGTCCGAGCGAGTAAGGGCCGAGCAGCCATTTGTATCCGGCGCAGATCACTGCGTCGGGACGGATGCGCCCGGTATCGAAGGGGAGGGCGCCTACCGACTGCGTTCCGTCCACGACCAGGGCTGCTCCTACCTCGTGGGTCCGTCGGGAAATGGCCTCGAGGTCGAAGATCGTACCGTCGATCCAGTGTATGTGGGGCATGGCTACGATCGCTGTCCTCGCGTCGATCGCTTCCAGAATGCGTTCATTCCATCGGGTAGTCCGGTTCCCGGTCCCCTCACCGGGACCGACGGTTTCCAGCGAGGCGCCTTTGTCCGCTGCCATTCGGCGCCAGACATACACATTACTCGGAAACTGTTCGTCCAGCACCACGATCCGGTCGCCTTGCTCGACAGGCAGGTTGGCGGCAATAGCAGCCAGTCCATACGAAGCAGAGGGAATGATGGCTATGGAATCGGACGGGGCGTGGATCAATTGTCCGAACAATGTTCTGAGTCGGTTACTTCCCTCGAAAAAATCCACATGCTCTACCCCGGCGGGATTACGGCGCTGCCGGATCCCTGCTATGCCGGCTTCCTCCACTTTTCGCGCCATGGGGGCCATGAAGGCGCAATTCAGATAGTGGAGGTGATCCGGAAGCGAAAAGAGATGTTTTTGACAGGCAAGCATCGGTCGTTTCGCGAACGCGATGGTTATGAAAATATTTTGTGTTCGTGATGGTGGGAGAATGGAGTATGTCTGTGTTATGCCGTTTCCTTCATGCGTACGACTACGCCCTGATCGTGCAGGAAACGTTTGGCTTCGGCAATGGAATATTCCCTGAAATGGAAAATCGAGGCCGCCAGTACGG
Organism: Bacteroidetes bacterium SB0662_bin_6; assembly: GCA_009839485.1. Lineage (NCBI taxonomy): Bacteria > Pseudomonadati > Bacteroidota > Bacteroidetes bacterium SB0662_bin_6. The sequence continues at coordinate 18,063 of VXPQ01000053.1, read as the reverse complement.
CATCGGCGCTTCCCTGGACAAGGGCGTCGTGCAGGTGCTCCAGTGTGCCGGCGCCTCCTGAAGCGATGACCGGAACCGATACACTTTCGGCAACGGCGCGGAGCAACTCCGTGTCGTAGCCGTCCTTCGTGCCGTCGCAGTCCATGGACGTGACGAGTAATTCACCTGCTCCGCGTTGCTCGGCCTCGACCGCCCAATCGATCGCGTCAAGATCGACGGGATTACGTCCGCCATGCGTATATACGCCCCATTGTCTCTTGCCTGTGCGTTTGGCGTCAATCGCTACGACAATGCATTGTGTCCCGAAGGCTTCGGCGCCCCGCGAAATCAGATCCGGATCGCGGATGGCTGCAGAGTTGACAGATATCTTGTCGGCGCCTGCGTGAAGCATGGCCCGCATGTCTTCGACCGTCCGGAGTCCGCCCCCGACCGTCAGGGGGATAAACACCTGATCGGCGGTGCGGCGCACCACATCATGCATGATTCCCCGGTTTTCGTGCGTGGCCGTAATGTCCAGAAAAACAAGCTCGTCTGCGCCTGCTTCGTCGTAAAATCGCGCCTGCTCGACCGGATCGCCGGCATCTACGATATCCACGAATCGTACGCCTTTGACGACGCGACCCTCGTCAACATCCAGACAGGGAATGATACGTCGTGCGAGCGCCATCAGGGGTTGGGATTCTTGTCGGATCGGGAAGCCATGCTCGCCGTCGAGAACCGGTCGAGATCGACATCCTGCTTATAATTCCAGCACCAGAATCGCTGGCACGGAAAACGATTTTCGTAGAGCGCACGTCCGATGATGATCGAATCCACCCTGTGCAAAGCAAGCTCCTGGAGTCGGACCAGATCCGCATAGCCTCCCACACCACCCGAGGCTGTTATGCGTGCATGATGAAGTTTTTCGCCGAGCGTCCGGTAGGCGCTGAGGTTGGGGCCTTTCAGGGTACCGTCCCGTCCGATATCCGTATACACGATACGCCGCACTCCCCGATCTTCCATGTCTTGCGCCATGGCCACGGCGTCGAGCCCGCTGCCTTCGAGCCATCCCTCTATACGGACTTCCCCGTTGCGGGCGTCAATTCCCACGGCGACCCGGCTGGATGAAAACCGGGCTACGGCTTCGGAAACGAGGTCGGGATCCCGCACCGCCGCAGTACCGAGAATCACCCGATACACTCCCAACCCGACAGCTTCTTCAATATCCTCCATGGTACGGATGCCGCCGCCCAGTTGTATCGGGATATCCAGTTCCTTGCATATGGCGCGGATCACCTCTCGATTGGGCGAACGATCCCCGCGGGCTGCATCCAGATCGACCACATGCAGCGTGCGTGCGTTCTGAACGCGCCACAACTTGGCCATTTTGACGGGGTCTTCAAAATACACCGTTTCCTTGTCATACGAGCCCTGGTATAACCGCACGCATTTTCCGCCGCGCAGGTCTATGGCCGGAATGACGAGCATGGCAAAGGGTTTTTGAATGGCTCTACGCGGGGCGCTCGTGCAAAAACTACGGGCGGAAAGCCGTCAGCTTCCGCCCGTTCGCTATGCTGCACGGATCTGTGCGCAAGTTTGTGCCCGGGCTTTAAGCCTGGGCGCTATACCGATTCTGCAAAATTCTGCAGGATACGCAGGCCGTTTGCCTGGCTTTTCTCGGGGTGAAACTGGACCCCGTATACATTGTTTCGCTGTACAATGGCCGGAAAGGCAACCCCATGCCGGCAGCTTGCCAGCATGTCGGATGCAGTGGTCGGCGCCGCTGCATAGGAATGCACAAAATAAAAGTACGGTTGAGAAGGCAGACCGCGAAAAAGCGGGTCTTCGCGCTGCTGGTCCACGGTATTCCAGCCCATGTGCGGGATTTTCAATGGGTCTTCCGGGGATTCCTTGTACAGAGCGGTTTTGCATGCCGTTGCAAAGTGCAGTACGCGGCCCGGTAAAACCCCCAGTCCTTTATGCTGGCCCATCTCTTCACTTGATTCGAAGAGAAGTTGCATACCCACACATACACCGAGGAAGGGTTTGCCCTCCCTGATTGCGCCAAGGATCGGCTCTTCCAGCTTTTTCCGGCGTATTTCGTCGATACAGGCTCCGAAAGCCCCCACGCCCGGCAGGACTACCTTGTCGGCGGCGCGAATATCTTCCCGACGATCCGACCGAACGACATCAGCCCCCACGGCCTCGAACGCTTTTTCGATAGACCGCAGGTTGCCGATTCCGTAATCGACAATCGCAATCATGTTATTCCCCACTCAATTCCGCGGAACGCTCGGAAGCCGTGGCCACCGCGTTGATCAGCATGGTGCGTATGCCGTGCGCCTCAAGTTCCGCAACCGCCGCAATGGCTGTTCCCCCCGGGGTCGTAACCTCGTCGCGCAGGATGGCCGGGTGCTTGCCTGTATCCCGGACCAGTTTGGCCGCGCCGTATACGGTCTGCGATGCCAGCCGAAATGCAGTGGGCCGGGGCAGGCCCTGCTTGACCCCCGCATCAGTGAGCGCCTCGATGAACATATATACGTAGGCAGGACCGCTGCCTGACAATCCCGTTATTGCATCCATCATGTATTCGGGAACGACTTCGACTGTGCCGACGGCCTGGAAGATGTGTTTGGCGAGTTCCAGATGCTTCGGCTCGGCGAACTGCCCGCCCGCAATAGCCGAGGCTGCCTCGTCCACGATAGCAGGGGTGTTGGGCATGGTGCGGACCACAGGGTTTTTCTGGCCGAATGCTTCTTCCAGGGCGTGGGTGGTAATGCCGGCGAGTACGGAGATAACCAGCGTTTCGGGATGCACGTTATCCTTTATTTCCTTGATGACTCCTGCGAAGTTTTGTGGCTTCACGGCAAGAATGACCATGGTCGCTCCCTGTACAGCGGCAGGGTTGTCACTGGTCGTAGAGATACCGGGGAAGTCCTTTTGCAGGGTTTTAAGCGCTGTTTCGGTACGGCGCGTGGCGCGCAACTGAGCCGGTTCGAACTCATGGCCCTCGATAAGGCCGCCTATGAGTGCGCGGCCGATATTCCCGGCGCCAATGACCGTGACGGTTTCGTTCTGAAGCATGGGTGAAAGCGTCGGATTAAAGCGTGATAGCGTTGCGCTGGAGCAGGTAACGGGATGCAGACTGTCGCCGGAGACGATCCGCCGGGGTTAGAGGGACCCCTTGGTGGATGGCATCCTGGCGAAAGACGGATCCCTGCAGACAGCGTCCCGCAGGGCGCGGGAAACCGCCTTGAAGATTGCCTCTATCTTGTGGTGCGCATTTTTTCCGTAGAGCGCTTCGATATGCAGGTTGCATCGGGCATGTTCGGCGAACGCGTGCCAGAAGTGCTCGACCATCTCGACGGAAAGGTCTCCCACCCGATCACGGTCGAAATCTGCCTGGTAATGCAGATAAAAGCGCCCGGACAAATCAATGGTCGCCCGGGCAAGGGCGTCGTCCATCGGTACGTATGCGTGCCCGAAGCGGCGAATGAAAGCTTTGTCGCCCAGCGCTTCCCGAAAAGCGTCTCCCAGCGAGATGGCCACATCCTCGACGGTGTGGTGCTCGTCTACATGCAAATCGCCGTCACAGAAGGTTTGCAGCCCGAATCCTCCGTGTTTTGCGAACAGATCGAGCATGTGGTCCAGAAACCCGATGCCTGTTTCATTCTTGTACGTTTCCGCCTGATCGAGCCGTAGCTCGATGCGTACGCTGGTTTCCGAGGTTTCGCGGACCACGGAGGCGCTACGCGCGTCGAAATCGCCGGATGAGGACATGGCGACAGGGGTAGTTGAGCGTCGAACATCAGGTTCAGGTCGGCGTACTGTATGCTATACGTGCAAAATTGTTCGCTTGCGCAACATTTTCCTTGTTGCCTTTCTGCTTGGTACCGGTCATGGCTACACCCTGGTTCATTTCCCGGCGTCCGGAAAATCGCATGCCTGCTATGATGTCTGCTTACCCGTTCATCCGCATTACAATGGGCTTGCTGGCAGCGCTCATTGCGCTGATGACGATGACTCCGGTGCAGGCGCAGACGACTTCCGCTACCTATACGGTGACGTTCCAGGGCAACTGGACCACCGACAGCACCCCCGGTGGGGTGGTGAGTAGCGCACACTTTACCAGGCTGGTCGGTGCGGTGCACAACGACATGGTGACGTTCTGGGAGTCCGGCGGCACGGCTACTGCCGGCGTTGAGTCGGTGGCGGAACTGGGCGTCACGGGGACCTTCGAATCCGAAGTCGCTGCGGCAGGGGCGAATGCTTCTCTCGTCAAGCAAAGCATCGGCGGCACGGGAACCTCTAAAGCCACGTTCGATATCGAGGTCACAAGCGATCGTCCGCTGTTCACCCTGCTGTCGATGATCGGCCCCAGTCCGGACTGGTTCGTCGGCGTTTCCGGCTTGTCCCTGCTGGATGGTCAGGGCCAGTGGCGGTCGGAGCGTGAAGTCGATCTGTTTCCGTACGACGCCGGGACCGAGGACGGGAACGGGTTCTCGTTAAGCAATCCCGCCACCAATCCTCGAGGAACGATCACGAGTATCAAGGGAATGAGCCCGTTCTCCGACGAACCCATGGCGATGCTTTCGTTCGAGCTCAAGGGAACCAATGTACACACGGAAAGCCAGGAACTGCCGGCCGAGGTGACGCTCTCGGGCAACTACCCGAATCCTTTCAATCCGGAGACGACGATACGGTATGGATTGCCAAAGGCAGGGGACGTGCGTCTTGCGGTGTACAATCTGCTCGGGCACGAAGTAGCGATACTGGTCGATCAATCGAAGGCTGCGGGCCATCATATGGTGCGCTTTGGAGCGGGCGACTTGCCAAGCGGCGTATATGTGTATCGCTTGCATGCGGGAGACGAGACCATTGTGCGTACGATGCTGCTCGTGAAGTAAGCCGGCGGCCTCCGAACATCGTACAAGGGCTGTCGTACTGTATGCCGTTCGTTCAGAATCGCCCTGTATGGTATCGCTTCCATGCCCCCGCGTGATTTCGACCGCATTCTTGTTACTTCGGCACTCCCGTACGCCAACGGGCCTCTTCATTTGGGTCATCTGGCGGGAGCGTATCTACCGGCCGATCTCTATTCGCGCTACCAGCGCATGAAGGGGCGGGATGTGATCTACGTGTGCGGCTCCGACGAATTCGGGGTGGCGATCATGATGCGGGCGCACCGGGAAGGCATTACCCCTCAGGATATCGTGGACGAATATCACCCCATGATTCGCGACAGTTTCGAGCGTTTCGGGATGAGTTTCGACCACTATGGCCGAACGACCTCCGACGTACATCGAAAAACCAGTCAGGATTTTTTTCGCCGCCTGGCTGAAAAGGGCCTTTTCAGGTTAAAGACCGAAAAACAACTCTACGACCCGGAGGCAGAGATTTTTCTGGCCGATCGATTCGTGACGGGCACATGTCCGGCGTGCGGGTACGAAAGCGCCTACGGCGATCAGTGCGAGCAATGCGGCGTGTCCCTCAGTCCGGCGGAACTCGGCAATCCCCGAAGCACTCTGACGGATGCGGTTCCGGAACTGCGTGAAACCACACACTGGCACCTGCCGCTGGGTGATTTGCAGCCGAAGCTCGAAGCATGGATTGCGACACACCCGGAGTGGAAGCCCAATGTGCTTGGGCAGATACGGAGCTGGTTTCAGGATGGATTGCGGGACCGCGCCATTACGCGCGATGTGCCCTGGGGCGTGCCGGTGCCGGAAGATGTGGCGGAGGCGGCCGGCGTGGATGCGCGCGGCAAGGTGATTTATGTGTGGTTCGATGCCCCCATCGGATATATCTCGGGCACGAAAGAATGGGCGGCGGCGAAAGGGGAGCCCGAAGCGTGGAAGCGGTACTGGCAGGACGAGGGGACGAAGTTGTTACACTTCGTCGGCAAGGACAACATCGTATTCCACTGCCTCATGTTTCCGGCCATGTTGATGGAGCACGGGGAGTTTGTGCTCGAGGATAATGTGCCGGCCAATGAATTTCTGAACCTCGAAGGCGAGAAATTATCCACCAGCCGCGGCTGGGCTGTGTGGCTGCACGAATACCTTGAGGAATTTCCACCTGACTTGCTGCGATACGCTATGGCGACCACCCTTCCCGAAACGAAGGACGCCGATTTCAGTTGGGGCGATTTTCAGGCGCGCGTCAATGGAGAACTGGCCGATGTGCTGGGGAATTTCTTCCATCGGGCGATGACGTTCACTGTGAGATACATGGACGGGAAAGTGCCTCCCCTGAAAAATGCGTCGCAGGAAGATCGGGAGGTACTGGATGCGCTTGCGGAATTTCCGGCAAGGATAGGGGAGCGGTACGAAGCCTTTCGTAATCGCGAGGCTGTTTTCGAGACGATGCAGCTGGCCCGACTGGGTAACAAGTATTTTAACGACAGAGAGCCCTGGCGCACCGCGAAGACCGATTTTCGCGCTTGCGCCAACACGGTGCATGTGTCCCTGCAGCTTTGCGCGGCGCTTTCGGTATTACTGGAACCGGTGCTCCCGCACACTGCGATCCGGTTGCGATCCATGCTTCGATTGGAGGGAGTGCGATCGAGTGATGCAGGCGGAAACAAGGGCCCGATCGGATGGGATGAAGCTGCCGGATCCTTACTCGAAGCCGGACATGAACTGGATAAACCCGAGATCCTTTTCCGCAAGGTCGAGGATGCACAGATTGCGGCGCAGTTGGATAAACTTCGCAGGAGCGCGGCGGAATCGGAGGGGTAAGGCGTATCCTACCCCTCCCTGACATGCACCGTGCGGGTGGGGAAGGCAAATTCGATACCTTCTTCCTCGAAGCGGCGGAATAACGCGAGATTGATCGCCTGCTGAATGTCCATGAAAGTCATGTACTCAGGCGTGCGCATGTAATACACTATCTCGAAATCGAGCGTGGAATCGCCGAACCGTGCGAAGTGCGCCCGGTCGAACCGGGTATGCTCCTGCATCTCGACGATTTCCTGAATCATGTCCGGGATACGTTCGAGTTTATCCGCAGACGTGTTGTAGGCCACCCCCAGCGAAAAGACGATGCGCCGCTCCTGCATCCGCTTGTAGTTTCGTATCCGGCTGCCAAGCAGGTCGCCGTTAGCCACTACGATCTGTTCCCCGGACAAACTGCGCAGGCGCGTCGTTTTCAATCCGACTTTTTCGACCGTTCCCAGCGTATCTCCCACGATCAGAAAATCGCCCACCTCGAAGGGCTTGTCGAGCACGATCGTGAGGGAGGCGAACAAATCTCCGAGGATATTCTGCATGGCGAGCGCCACGGCGATACCCCCTATCCCGAGTCCGGCGATAAGCGCCGTGACGTCAATGCCGAAGTTGTCCAGCGCAACCAGCAAAAGCGCCGTATAAAGCAGCAGACGGGCAAGAAAGCCGATTGCCTGCATGGATGTGACGGCGCCGGCGTCTTCCTCAAGTTTCCGCTCCTTGTAAAGTCGGACCCAGTCTGTAATGGCGCCATTTCCCCAGAACACGACCTGCACGAGCAGAAACACGAAGGCGATCCGAGAGATATAGCTCGTCACCTGCTCGGACAATGGTACCGCACCCACCGCTATGTACAGGGAGAGCGCAACGAGGAAATACAGTTTCGTGCGCTCCAGCAGCGTTACGAGAATGTCGTCTATAATGGTCGTGGTGCGTGTCGCCAGCCGGTGAAAACGCCGGAGGAGCATGCGGTGGACAAAAATCAGCGCAACAGCGATCGCCACCCAGGCGACACCCAGCATGAACCAGGCGTCAAGCGACGAACCCAGCCAGGTTATTTCCTCCAGATTGTTCAGAAAATTTCCCATGCCGATCTCTTAAGCGTTCGATTCAGGATCGGGAGAGGCCGGCTCCTCTTCTGTTACAGCAGATATGCCTTGATCAAGGATACGACCGGCGATCTCTATAAAATCTTTCTCTGTGATGATGCCGATCAGATGTCCGTCGCGAACCACCGGCAGCGACCCTATTTTCAGATCCCGCATCTTATGGATGGCTTCTATCGCGAGCGTATCCGGGGAAACCGTAACCAGATCCCGGATCATCACATCCTTCACCGGCAGATTCTGCCTGCCCCCGCGTTGTTCCGCCATCAGGCGAAGCAAATTCCGGTGACTGACCAGTCCTACCAGCCGGTGCTCGTTATCTTCGACCAGCACATGCCGGATGTGCTTCCAGTCCATGAGGCACGCCACCAGTTCAACCAGTTCTTCTTCGTTGACCGTGACCAGGTCGGTGCTCATATATTCCTCCACGTGCGCCCTGTCGAAACGGCGCTCCGGAATACCTTCCTGCGGTTCTGCTTCCGGCCATGTGTGCCCGGGTGCACCCTCTTTCTGGCGATTTACGGTGGCTGCCACCACAGCGCTCAGCCGCTCGGCCCGCGAGGCTTTCGGGCGCATCGTAAGCAGAGAATGGAGTTGCCAGTGGGCGCCGGTCCGGCGCGACGTCACGCGTTCCTCAATAATATCCAGATAACGAGTGATGTCCTCCGTAACAATACCCGCTTCGTGCAAACCCTCCCGGGCAAGGGGAATCAGCTCGTGACAAATCAATTCACATGCGGAAACCCGCCGTCCGTCCAGCCACACGAACTGTGCTGCCAGGCCGAGGCGGGCCGCCGCCACGAAATTTCCCATAGCATCGTCAAAATCCATGACGCGCCGAATATCCGGACAGGCATTGGACAATCCCATGGTCAGCCCGAACCAGAATGCGGCGTTCGCCATCTCGTCGATCACGGTCGGGCCGGAAGGCAGGATACGGTTTTCAATGCGCAGCGTCGGGTTGCCGTCCGTTACGCCATAGCAGGCCCGGTTCCACCGGTATACGGTACCATTGTACAGTTGAAGGGCCTGGAGTTTTGGAGCGCGGCCTGCTTCCAGTGCCTCCATAGGATCCTCTATCTCGGATTTCGAGAGCAGAATCCGGAACCGGGAAATGTCTTCCTGAAAAATTTCCAGTACCGACCGGTCTATCCATTTCGTTCCGAAATGCACGCGCGGGCTCATCTCACGGATATACAGATTGGAACTGCGCGTATCTACGGCCTGCTGGAACAGGGCGATACGCGTTTCCTGCCAGAGACGTTTTCCGAACAGAGTCGGTGAATTGACGGCAGCGGCGAGCACCGGACCGGCCACGGCTTGCGCGATATTGTACATCCCGGCGAATTCATCGGGATGCACCTGCAAATGCGTCTGAAAACTCGTGTTACACCCCTCCAGCGTGATGCTGTCGTGCTTGACGTAGAGTTCGTCCGTACCCCGTATCTGCAATTCAGCAGGGCCGCCGCGCAGCCGGGCGATCGCCTCGTTCAGCGCATGATAACGCGGGGCCGGCATCATGTGTGTAAGGTCCAGATCGGATAATGTGATCGTGGGAAGGATGCCCGCCAATACAACATGCGCCCCGGCCTCCTCGACCACCTTACGTACACTTTCCACCGCTTCCTCCACAGAACGCTCCATACGTCGCAGGCAATCGCCCCGGAACACGACCGGATCCAGATTCAGTTCGAGATTGAACTTCATCAACTCCGAGACGACCCGGTCGTCATCGGCTGTCCGTTCCAGTATTTCTTCGGCGACCGGAGCCGGGCGCCAACGATCATCCACCAGAAACATCTCCTGCTCCACCCCGATTCGGCGCACGCCCGATTCGAACTTGTTCTCTTCCAGCAAATATTCCAGCGCCCGAACATCCTCGATGAGCCGGTACGTAAACCGGCGCAAGGAGGCCTCATCCATTTCGGGGGTCAGGTTCAGTTCTCCCATCGGAACACTGAGGTTGGCTTCGAATCATGTTTGAGGCGGCGTTTTACAGCGGTGCAGTGTAGTTCCGGGTCCACTTTGTAGCATAACCTCCTCGAAATATAGCATACGGTGAAATCCATTCCGGTGCATATGGTTTCTTTTTGCTGGAAGCAGAGGATTAGTCGGGTATATCCGCAATGCGACAAAAGCCAGCCTCATATTCCGCCGATAAACCTCTATGCCATAGAAACATGCGAACGATATTCCCGTTTTTTCAAAGATATCCAACATCCGCTGGCTGCTCCGATGCACTGCGCCCCGGATACCGTTACATCCTTCTTATCCGTTATTCTACCGGCTGTCCTGATCGGCATGACCGCGAGCGGATGCGCCCCGGCGGCGGCAACCGTCGAAACCCGGGAGATCGTCTCGAACAGCCCCTCCTCGTCCTCTGATCCTGCAGATGAGGAAATGCGATCTATCCGGGCGCAACAGCTCTTTGTGCGTGGCATGACCCGGGCACAGACAGGCGACCAGGGCGCTGCGCTTGATCTGTATGCACAAGCGCTTCGCATGGCGCCCGAATCACCCGCCATTCTTGCTGCGTCGGCTGAGTTGTATGCGATGTTTCGTGACCACGTTACGGCGCATTATCACTTGAGCAAGGCGTATGAGTTGGCGCCGGAAAACATACACTATGCCTTGCAACTGGCCGATCTCTATACAGAAATGGGTGAACGGGGGAAAGCCGCTCGTTTGTATGCCGATATCCTGGAAAAGGCCCCGCACCATCTCGATGCACGCTATGATCTGGCCCGGATATACATGATGGAAGGCGAGACGCTCAAAGCAGCAGTGGCGTACGAACGTATCCTTGAAGAAAACGCTGGCGACCGTGCGGTCCGGCGACAACTTCTGCATCTGTATAACCGGCTGGATGACCTGTCCAATGCGGAACGCATATTGGAAGGCATGTTGGAAGACGAGCCGTATAACGCCGAGTTTCGCCGCGTCATGGCCGAAATACGCCTGAAGCAGGGCCGGTATGAGGAAGCCGCCGAAAATTTCCTGTATATCCTTGAGAAAAATCCACACGACGTACAATTGTGGATATACGCGGCGAGCGCCCTGCGCGATGCCGGAAGCGTTGTATGGGCTGGAAACATGGCGGGAAAGGGGCTGGCGGTTTTTCCGCAGGCACTGGACCTTCACAAGATTGCCGGATATGCAGCGATGGCTGCCTTCCGTAATGCCGAAGCGGTTCGCCACTTTGAAGAAGCAGTGCAGATCGCCACAGAGAACGAATATGAAAACGGGGTGGAACTCGGCAGCCTCCGTTCTGTGCTCGGTGCGCTATACACGCGCATGGGTGATGCGCAACGGGCACGGCAATCATACGAAGAGGCGCTCCGGCACATTGGAGAGGCGGCAAAGCGTCCCGACGTTTCCGCAAGCGTGCTTGAAAACCTTGGCGATGTATACGAAGCACTGGGGCACAGACAATCTGCAACGGATGCGTGGCGCCGGGCGCTGGAGATAGATCCGAACCACCAGGAACTACAGAAAAAAATCGACCGGAAGTAATCCCGCCTGCTATGTACCGTCTCATCTTTATGATTCTCTTAATGGCCGCCTTGTGCGTCGCCCTGCCCGCCCGTGCCCAACAGGGGGTGTCCCAGGAAGTACTGATTGCATCCGGGCAGGACGATGATGCGTCGGATCGCGAGCGGCAAGCCACGCGACAGCGCCTTGCCGAACTAAAGGCTCAGATCGCCGAGGACAAGCAACGTCTTTCCGAAACGACCGAGGCAGAACAGGCCTCTCTCAAAACGCTTGAGCAACTCGACCGGCAAATTGCATTACACAAGGAACTCATACGCAACTACGGGCGGCGCATGAACCAGATTTCCAGTGAGATGGGCGCCTTGCGAACCACTCTTTCCACCCTGGAAAATGAACTTGAAACATTGAAAACCCAGTATCGAAGCCGGGCCGCACATGCCTACAAGTACGGCCGCATGCATGATCTGGCTCTCATTGCATCCTCGAAATCCATCAACCAGATGCTGGTTCGGGTGCGCTATCTGCATCGTTTTGCGCAACAGCGGCGCGGCCGACTTGCAGAAATCCAAACCACGCAAGAAGAAACGGAAGCACGCAACGAGCAACTGAAAGACATCCTGGCCGACAACGAGAGGCTGCTGGAGGAAGAGCGTAGTGAACAGCAGAATCTCGAGCGCCTGCACCAAAACCGGACGCGCGTGATCTCCGACCTGCGGGTTACACGCTCGACCATCGAACAATCTATTGAGAGGAAGCGCGCTGCCGCCAGGGATCTGGAGAATCGCATCCGGGAACTCATAGCAGCCACCGACCGTGATCGGCTGCGTGCGCGGGAAGATCTGGCCACGGCGGAAGAATACGCTGCCCTGTCCGGCTCCTTTCTCGAAAACCGGGGGCAACTTCCCTGGCCCGTGAAAGGGGTTATGCGCGAGCCCTTCGGCGATACCGTAAACCCTGTCTACGGAACGAGAACGCGCAATCCAGGCATTATTATCGAAACGCCATCTTCCGCGGAAGTACGGGCCATATTCGACGGACGTATTATCGATATTTCGGTGCTTCCGGAATACGGGCGGTACGTTGTAATCGAGCACGGCGTATACAAAACCGTCTATTCCAATTTTTCGGACACCTTCATTACAGAGGGCGATCTCGTAGAAATCGGGCAAGTCATAGGTCAGTCCGGCACACCGGACGAGCCCAAGGGGACGGCGCTTTTCTTCGCCCTCTTCAAGGAAGGTTCTCCCATAGATCCTTCCCCCTGGTTGGCGGTTCGCTGATGCGGCAAATTTCACCGGGGTGCATGTTCAGGGACACCTGGCGATCTAATGCCCTGCACAGCATGCAACGAGCGAACTTTTCACCCCGCATATTCATTTACTTCCACGTTTGCTGTTTCAACCGAATAACCTGTATCTGCCGTGAAATACGATGTCGTCGTTATCGGGTCGGGGCCGGGCGGCTATGAGACCGCCATCCGCGGATCCCAGCTCGGACTCAAGGTCGCCATTGTCGAGAAAGACAAGTTGGGCGGCGTGTGCCTGAATATCGGTTGTATACCGACCAAGGCCCTGCTCAAGAGTGCGGAAGTCATGGAAGAAACGCGCCATTTGTCCGATTACGGCCTGCGCCTTGATGGCAGTATTGCGCCGGATTTCGCCAAAATCGTCGAGCGAAGCCGTGGCGTGGCGGGCAAGATGAACAAGGGCGTCGGCTTCCTGATGAAAAAGAACAAGATTGACGTGCTTTATGGCAAAGCGCGCCTTGCAGGAAGTGGTAAACTGTCCATCGAGCCATCTGTCAACATGGACGGGGATCGTATCGGCAAGGCAGGAACCGTCGAGGCCGACCATATCATTATCGCCACGGGTGCGAGGGCCCGGGAAATTCCTCCCCTTCCCGTAGATGGTGAAAAAATCATCACATATCGGGAGGCCATGCTTCAAAAGAAGCCGCCGAAGCGACTGGTTGTCTGTGGCGCCGGTGCGATCGGGGTGGAATTCGCCTATTTCTACAATCAGATGGGCACCGAGGTTACCATTGTCGAATTACTCGATCGTCTGGTTCCTGTGGAAGATGTCGAGATTTCCAAGGCGCTTCAGAGGGCATTCGGGAAACAGGGTATCCGATGCCTTATTTCCGCGGAAGTGCAGTCTGTCGATACCAGCGGGCAATCCCTTACCGTGCATGTCAAAACCGGTAAGGGAGAAGAGACAATCCCATGTGATCAGGTGCTTTCCGCGGTGGGTGTCCGGGGCAATATCGAAGATCTTGGATTGGAAAAGCTGGGCGTCAAAACCGAGCCCGGACGCATTGTGGTGGACGAGTACTACCGCACGAGCGTCCCCGGCGTGTATGCCATCGGCGACGTGGCGGGTGCTCCCTGGCTGGCCCATAAAGCCAGTCACGAAGGGGTCCTCTGCATAGAATACATCGCGGGGGAATCGGTCCATCCGATGAATTATAACAACATCCCGGGCTGCACGTACTGCCAGCCGCAAATTGCATCGGTAGGCTACACCGAAGAAAAGGCCAAAGAGGCGGGCTTCGATGTCCAGATCGGGAAGTTTCCTTTCTCAGCGTCGGGCAAGGCTGCCGCGCTTGGCGACACGGAAGGGTTCGTTAAGGTGGTCTATGATGCGAAGTATGGGGAATGGCTTGGATGCCATATCATAGGACGCGACGCTACCGAACTGATAGCGGAGGCCGTTACGGCCCGTGCCCTGGAAACGACGGCGCATGAGATCGCCGAAGCAATGCACCCGCATCCCACGCTCTCCGAATCGCTCATGGAGGCTACCCGTGCCGCGTTGGGCAAGGCCATTAATATCTGAATGGATATTCCTGCCAACTCCTGCCACCCGACCACTCGAGAGGAATGGCGCGCCTGGCTTGCCGAAAACCATGCGCGCAAGGAAGGGATCTGGCTGATCCGCTACAAAAAGGCTACAGGCAAACCATATGTCGGATACGATGCCTCGGTGGAGGAAGCCATCTGTTTTGGCTGGATCGACAGTCGTGTCAACAAACTCGACGAAGCACGCTCGATGCTGTATTTTGCGCCCCGCAAAAAAGGAAGCGGCTGGAGCCGGGTAAACAAGGAGCGCGTGGAAAGACTCGTCGAGCAAGGCAAACTTGCCCCGCCGGGCCTGGCGAAAATCACGGCCGCCCAGGCAGACGGCTCATGGAGCGCCCTGGATGAAATAGAGAACCTTGTTGTGCCGGAAGACCTTGCCAATGCTTTTGCCCGGTATCCGGAATCGTTCAGGCATTGGGAGAACTTTCCCCGGTCCGTAAAGCGAAGTATTCTGGAATGGATTGCAGGAGCAAAGCGGGAAGAAACCCGGCGCCGGCGTGTTGAAGACACCGCCCGAATGGCGCAAATCAATGAACGTTCTCGTCCCTGCCTCCCGAATACACGTAGATAAGATCCGAGATTGGGGTGGCGTCCGATGATGCGAAGGACTTTCTTCTCACAAAACGATACCCGCCGATTATCCATGCGCTGCTTTTCTATCCTTGCTTGCTGGTGCGCTGTCCTGCTGCTTCCTGCAGCCGCCCGGGCCCAGTTCGATGAAACGGAAACCGCCCTGATGCACCATATTGATGCACACCAGGAAGAGGCCCTCGACCTGCTTGAAAGAACGGTCAACGTCAACAGCGGCTCGTCGAATGTCGAAGGGGTACACCAGGTGGGCGAAATGTTCAGGGCTGAATTCGATGCACTCGGTTTGGAAACAAGGTGGGGCGTCGGCGGGGGAGCGCATTGCGCCGGGCACCTGATTGCAAGGCACGCAGGGAATGCCGGGACGCACCTGCTTCTTATCGGGCATCTCGACACGGTATTCGAACCGGACAGTCCTTTTCAGAAGTACGAAAAAATCGATGATGTAACCGTTCGCGGCCCGGGCGTAACGGATATGAAGGGCGGCATTGTCATGATTGTGCTGGCCCTGAAGGCATTCAAGGCCGCCGGGGTGCTGGACGACCTGAACGTCACCGTCATCCTGATCGGGGACGAGGAAAAAACCTGTCGTCCGATCGAGAAAGCCCGGGCCGAACTTGTGGCTGCGGGCAAGGAAGCCGACGTGGCGCTTGCCTTCGAGAATGGAGATGACGATCCCGGTACAGCGGTCATCTCGCGACGAGGCTGGATCCAATGGACGGTTCGCGTAAAAGGAACTCCAGCGCATTCGTCCCTCATCTTCCGGGACGACATAGGCGCCGGCGCCGCATATGAAGTGGCGCGTATTCTTTCCGCCTTCTACGAGGAGTTGCAACACGAGGAATATCTTACGTTCAACCCCGGAATCGTTTTGGCCGGAACCGAGGCGGATTACGCATGGGATCGCGATGCCGGGACCGCGTCGGGCAAGCTGAACATTGTCGCCGAGAATGCCGTGGCGGTCGGGGATCTCCGTGTACTTTCTCCCGAACAGGGAATACGGGTACAGGCCGCTATGCAGCGCATTGTGGCGTCCTCGCTGCCCCGCACATCGGCCGAGATAACCTTCGAGGAATCCTATCCCCCAATGGCTCCGACCGAAGGAAACAGGCGGTTGCTGGGGCTATACGATCAGGTCAGCCGCGATCTCGATCTTGGTCCGGTGGGAGCCGTGAATCCCCGAAATGCGGGTGCCGCCGACATATCGTTCGTCGCCGGGCATGTGGATATGGCGCTCGACGGATTGGGTTTACTGGGAAGCGGCCGCCATACGGTGGAAGAAATTGCCGATTTGCGCACGCTTCCGACGCAAACGAAGCGGGCGGCGTTGCTGATGTATCGCCTGATGCAAGGGAAGTAGCGTTATTAACTACCTCAAGCCAGATACCCCACAGGTTCCGCCTGCCGCTTTTCCCATTCCCGAAAGGCAGTGAGGTCACCGTGGAGGGATTGAATCACTGCGTGAATCACGGCCGCATCGTCCACGAAGCCGATGCCTATGAGCATGTCCGGAACAAGGTCTATCGGGTTAATGAAGTACAGGATGGCAGCCACTACATAAGTTACCGTGCGCCAGGGTACACGCCGGTATTCTCTGAAAGCCCATGCTCTTGCAAGGCGCACCAGTGTGCGCAGATCCTGCGCGGCGCGGGCTGGCATCCCGCTGCTTCGTTCGAGTTTTGCATACGCGTGTTTCGATAGACGTATCACGCGGGTTTTCCGCCGCACGATCCGGCGGGCCGCAAGGCGAGCCAGTTCCAGTGCGCGTTGCGGCATGGAATACGAAGCAATTTTCGAAGAGGGGCTCGAGGCGGCGGGAAAGGACATAGAGAAGTGGTATCGACAGGGTGTCGAATTACATCAATGCTTTGTCCGGCAGATTCTGATCTTCCGTAGCATCGCTGTTCGCGATATAGGGAGGCACGACCCCGAGGACCTGCGGCATCATTTCATCGCGCACGACGACAAATCGGTCCATTAGCTCGGAAGCGACCGCACTGGCGGGGGGGAGGGTATCGGTATACGGATCGATCTGGCTCCCGTGCTTCCAATACCGATAGCAAACGTGCGGTCCTGTGGCCAGCCCCGTGCTTCCTACGTAACCGATGACTTGCCCCTGTTTCACTCGTGTGCCCGGACGTATGCCTGAGGCAATACGCGACATATGCAGATAGCCGGTCGTATACACCGAATTGTGCCGGATTTTGACGTAGTTGCCATTATAGCGCTTGAATTGCGCTTCAAGGACTACGCCGTCTCCCACCGAATAGATTGGTGTGCCGGGTGCGGCGGCGTAATCCGTACCCAGATGCGCCTTGTACGTTTTCTGGATCGGGTGAAACCGTCTCCGCGAATAGTGTGAGCTGATACGGTCGTACCGTATCGGCGCCTTGAGGAGTTCCCTGCGCAGGCTATTTCCGTTCTCGTCGAAAAAATCGGGACGTTCCCCTTCTTCGAATCGGAAACCGAAATAGTCGGTATTCCGGTGCCCGAACCGGGCCGCGATGATTCGCTCGACACGAAACGGTTCTCCGTCTACATGGAGGACTTCGTAGATCACGTTGAAGTCATCTCCCTCGAGAATGCGAAAGAAATCCACCTGCCATGCAAACACTTCCGCAAGGGCAAGGGCAAGCGGCGGCACAAGATTTGGAGGGACCTGTTTGGCTTCCAGGGTCCGGTAGAGGGAGCTTTCGATACGTCCGGACAATTGCCTGCGCCTTATTTCTCCTTCCCGTTTCCCGGCGTAGACCGCACTGGACTCAGAATCGGCAGCAAGATCGAAGACCACGTAATTAAGCTTGTCCTGCTCGTACACCACGTAGCGCGCCTGGTACGTCCCGGCAAGAGAGTCGCTGTACACGCGAAGAGGTTTCCCTGCCTGGATGCGCCGTACGTCGAAGACATCCTGCCCCGAAGAGGCGATCGTAAGGACCTTTTCGTACGGGATGTTGTGACCCGTCAGAATCTCTCCGAACGTTTCGTTCCGGCGTACGCTGCGGTCTATGATGTCATAGCCGTCGGATACGAGGCCGTATTCGTCGAGCTCCGTTTCGACCGGTGGCGGCGGTGCTTCCTGAGTAACGGATACCGCCCCGGATGCTTCGAAGGGAGCGTCCTTTCCTCTGATGAGGAGGAGTGTTGCGGCAAGCAAAAAGACGCCGACAACTGCTGCGATTCCGGGATACTTTATACTACGCATGTCTGTAAATGACCTGAACATGCCGAATCCGATGCCGGGATATACATCTTGCGGGGCCGATTGGGCGGGTGGGAGGCCGCATGCCGGATGTATTGTTCGGAACTGCCGAATATT
>VXPQ01000052.1 GCA_009839485.1 Bacteroidetes bacterium SB0662_bin_6 | reverse complement strand
GGCGGATCCGGCAAGTCCTCGCTTACCGACGAACTGGTGCGCCGCTTCCGTCTCTGCTTCGAGAATCGACTGCGCATAGCGGTCATTGCCGTGGATCCGACCCGCCGAAGGACCGGCGGTGCGCTGCTCGGCGATCGCATACGCATGAACGCGATCGACCATCCGCACATCTTCATGCGATCACTGGGCACCCGCGCCTCGGGCCGTGAAATTCCCGCCGCCCTGCCAGGGATCCTCGCGGCCGTCCAACTCGCGGGCTTCGACCTGATCATCGTGGAAACTTCCGGCATCGGCCAGGGCGACGCCGCGATCACGTCCCATGCGGACGCCAGCCTCTACGTCATGACGCCGGAATTCGGCGCGGCGACGCAACTCGAGAAGATCGACATGCTGGATTTCGCCGATGTGGTCGCGATCAACAAGTACGACCGTAAAGGCGCCGCCGACGCCCTGCGGGACGTCCGCAAGCAGATGATCCGGAACCGGGAGGCGTTCGGGACCGATCCCGCGGCGATGCCCGTATACGGGGCGATCGCCTCTCGGGTCAACGACGATGGAGTCACGGCGCTGTTCCATGGCATTCTGGGTGCGCTGCAGGACAAGGGCTTCGGCGAATGGGTGGATGGCTGGGGCGAGGCGCGGATTCCCGGAATCGAGACCAGCACGCCGTCCCGCTCGGCCGCCGTCATTCCCGGGTCGCGTGTCCGCTACCTGGCCGAGATCGCCGAAACCGTCCGCGCGTATCACGCACGGGTCGGGCTTCAGGCCAGGACCGCCAGGGAACGGCAGAGGCTTCGCGATGCGCTGCGCATGCTGGAGGAAGCCGGCAACGACAGCGGCGGAAAAACGGGATCCGGACTGAGATCGCTGATCCGGCGGCGCGAAGCCGCGCTTGACGATGAAAGCCGGGCGCTGCTGGAGGAATGGCCCGCAGTCCACTCGGCCTATTCGGGCAAGGAGCACCGCCAGGTCACTCCCGGGGGCGAAGTTCGCACTTCGCTGAGCTACACGACCCTGTCAGGCAATGTAATGCGCAGGGTGGCCCTGCCCCGCTATGGCGACGACGGCGACCTGCTGCGCTGGCTGATGCGCGAGAACCTGCCGGGGCGCTTTCCCTTCACGGCCGGCGTGTTCGCCTTCAAGCGCACCGGCGAAGAACCCCTGAGGATGTTCGCGGGCGAAGGCGATCCGGAGCGCACGAACCGGCGCTTTCACTACCTGTCGCGGCACTCCGAGGCAAAACGCCTTTCCACGGCCTTCGATTCGGTCACGCTCTACGGGTTCGATCCCGACCACCGTCCGGACATCTACGGCAAGGTCGGTAATTCGGGCGTTTCCATCGCCACGCTCGACGACATGAAGGCGCTCTACCGGGGCTTTGAATTGTGCAATCCGTCGACCTCCGTCTCGATGACCATCAACGGTCCGGCCCCCACCATCCTCGCCATGTTCCTGAACACCGCGATCGACCAGCAGCTCGATGCGTTTGCCGATGCGAACGGACGGCCGCCGGAGCCGGAAGAGTCCGCCGAAATCAGGGCCGATGCGCTGAAACGCGTGCGCGGCACGGTGCAGGCCGACATTCTCAAGGAGGATCAGGGGCAGAACACCTGCATTTTCTCGACCGAGTTCAGCCTGCGGATGATGGGCGACGTCCAGCAGTTCTTCATCCGCAACCAGGTCCGGCATTTCTATTCCGTTTCCATCTCCGGCTACCACATCGCCGAGGCCGGCGCCAATCCCATCAGTCAACTGGCCTTCACGCTGGCCAACGGCTTTACCTATGTCGAGGCTTATCTCGCGCGCGGCATGAAGATCGACGAATTCGCGCCGAATTTCTCGTTCTTCTTCTCCAACGGGATGGACCCGGAATACTCGGTGCTGGGACGGGTCGCCCGCCGCATCTGGGCCGTGGCCATGCGCGACCGCTACGGCGCCAGCGAGCGCAGCCAGAAGCTCAAGTACCACGTGCAGACCTCGGGCCGCTCCCTGCATGCCCAAGAAATCGAGTTCAACGACATCCGCACCACTCTGCAGGCGCTGATCGGCGCCTACGACAACTGCAACAGCCAGCACACGAACGCCTACGACGAGGCCATCACCACGCCGACCGAGGAAAGCGTTCGGCGGGCGGTGGCGATACAGCTCATCATCAACCGCGAGTGGGGCCTGGCGCGCAGCGAAAACCCGAACCAGGGGTCCTTCATCATCGAGGAACTCACGGACCTGGTAGAAGAACAGGTATTACGGGAATTCGAACGGCTTTCCGAACGGGGCGGCGTTCTGGGGGCGATGGAGACCGGCTATCAGCGCGGGCGGATCCAGGACGAATCGCTTGAATACGAGCAGCGCAAGCACGACGGCAGCCTGCCCATCGTAGGAGTCAACACCTTCCTGCGTGAAGGGCCGGGCCAGGCGGACACGACGACGATACCTCTGGCCCGCTCCACCGCGGAGGAGAAGGAAGGCCAGATTCGCCGGCTGGCTGCGTTTCACGAAGCGCACGCCGACGAGGCGGCGGCCATGCTGGAACGCCTGAGGCAGGCCGCAATGGCCGACGCCAACGTGTTCGAAGTCCTGATGGAAGCGGTGCGGTGCTGCTCCCTGGGACAGATCACCGATGCGCTTTTCGAGGTCGGCGGCCAGTACCGCCGCAATATGTAAACCCGGGAGCGAGGGCATGTCCCTCGCGGCGTCCCACTCTCGACGAGGGCGGGACGCCCTCGCACCCAGGGTCAGGAAGAACGAGCGGCGGCCAGGATCAGGTCGGCGCAGGCCTGCGGCTCGGTCACCATCGCGTCGTGGCCGGTCGCAAGTTCCTCATAGCGCCACGCAGGGTGCTCCTTCGCGAACATCGCGTGGTCCCTTATTCCGCTGAACGGCATTTCGGGGTCGGTGCAGCGGATGAAGGTCCTGGGCACGCCTTCCTCGCCGCCGTTCTCGAAC
>VXPQ01000051.1 GCA_009839485.1 Bacteroidetes bacterium SB0662_bin_6 | reverse complement strand
CGTAGAGCACGGTGTCTCCCGCCTTTACGGTCATCTCGACATGCTTGCCGTTCTCCACCTGGCCGGGACCCACGAACAGGATGGTGCCCCGCTGGGGCTTCTCCTGCGCCGTGTCGGGAATGAACAGGCCGCTCGATGTCTTCTCCTCGGCAGCCTCCGGCTGCACGACCACGCGGTCGCCTATAGGGGTTATGCTGGTCATAACGATGTTGCGTTTGGAATGTATTGTGTTGGACAGTTAAGAAAAGTAGGGTGATCAAAAAGCGTAGTCAAGGCATGCGGGGCTTGAAGGAATGAAACTCATGTTAATTAGGGGATTTATACGGATAAGCAAAAATCGTCCTGTCAGCGTATGAGTAATGAAGGATCCACTTTCCAACGGATGAACCGAAAAGATCGGAGATGGGCCGGCTGGATACTGGCCGCCGGTTTCGTATGGATGGTTTTCGGCCTGGCCATGGCTCCGCCGTTCGTGGGCGAAAGTCTGCGGCACGTGATTATGCTGGGGTTTTCGGAGATATGTCATCAGATTCCGGGCCGTTCCCCTCACATTCAGGGCGTACAGCTTGCTGCGTGCGACCGCTGTTTCGGTATGTATGCGGCGCTGGCGGCGGCGCCTTTTCTGGCCTTGAGTTTGAGGCCGTGGAATTCCTGGATAGAACGTCACGCAAAATACCTCGTTGCGGGAAGTCTGATCATTCTGGCTACGGACTGGGGTGGTGATATCGTCGGATTATGGACCAACACGCCGTGGAGCAGGGCGCTCACGGGCGCTGTGTTTGGCTGTGTAGCAGGGTATTTTCTGGTGTGCGCCATTATCTCGCTTATGGATCGTCCGGCAGGGCGTCAGCGTATGGCGAAAGATTAAAAATTCCGCTATACTCCATTAGGCAGAGTGCTGGCGTACTCCCTGCGTGGCCTATGTACCCCATGTGCAGTCAAAAGGCCCCGGTTTTCTGCGTATTCGTTCTTCCCTTTTCATTGATCTCTTTTTCGCGATGCCGAATAAAACGCAATCCATTCTTCTCGTGGGCGTCATTGCCGGACTGGTCGGGCTGTTGGTCTCCTTCATACCCGCGGCCGGCGATTTCATCGCTTGCCTGGCGTACATAGGCGCCGGGATGCTTGCTGTCTGGCATTACGCCGATAACAACAAGGTCACCCTTACGGGCGGGCAGGGTATCGGTCTCGGTGTGCTGACGTGCATTGCGGCATCCGTCACATCGATCCTGTTGGAGATATTACTTTCGGCGTTGGGCGTCAAGCCGACAAGTTGGGAGGAAGCAAGGCTGGAAATGGATCGGGCGATGGAGCAAGGCGGTGCGGACCTGTCGCAGCTCGGCGGATTCGGCGAGTTTATGACGTCTCCGGTTTTTCTCATAGGGGTAGGACTCATATTCTCCGTGATCGCCGGCGTCATCGGGGGCGTCATCGGCAGCAAGATGTTCAAGCGCGGGGAGGAAGAGGATAAAGTCCAGGACAGCAGCGACCTGATATAGCAGGAAAACAGGCCCCGCAGAGCGCCGCTGCATAGTGTTAACAGGCCCTGATCCAACCGGAGGAAGCGGAGCCGCTTCAGTTTCTGAAAGGCAATCCGGATCTCCGGCGCAGCGTAACGGGCCGGTCAAGAAGTTCTTTCATGACGACTGCTTGCTGCAGCGAGGTGCGTGCAGCGAGTCGCCGCAGCGTCTCTCCGGGAGCTTTGGCCCGTTCATAGGGCGATAGTTCTTCGGCTGCGGTCTCCGGGCTCTCGTCTTTATGCTCCCGGGTCTGGTCACTTCCTCTTGCTTCGAACGCTTCTTCTTCGGCGAACAAGGCGTCTGCTTCGTAGATCGTTTCCGGCAGGGGTCTTTCCTGCCAGGGATCGTACGCAGCGGCTTCTTCCGGCGCCGGGTCCATGGGGAACAGGGAGGCGCCGGGATCCATACCGGCGTTTCGCCCACGGTTGCGTTCGGCATCAAAAGGCATCGAGTAGGCAGGCGGGTAGTCCGCTATCTCTACGGACTCTTTTTGGCTGCTTTCTTCCTGCATCATGCTCTCCGTAAAGCCCAGCGCCACACCGAGCTCCCCAAGCGCTTCCCGCAGTTCTTCCCGGTTCTTCTGCGACAGCGCTCGTTCGGATTCTGCCCGTCCCGGTTCGCGCACCGAAGGTTTTTTGGCCGCCCCCGGCTTGCGCGAGCCGAAGAAGACCCGCTTCAGGACGTAAAAAATCGGAATAATCCAGAAAAGGTCTCCAAAATCCATAGTCTATCAGCCCCTGGCGTTTTGTGGGGTATGCCCGCCTTCGGGAAGACGAACGATGCAGCCTCTTTTTCCTACGTAATGCCGGTCAGGTCGTTTCATTTACTGTTTTTTGTTTTTCCATGTGTTCGATCAGGCGGCGTCCCGTCTTTGAAAACGCCAGAGCGCATAATTCGGCGCCGTCGGCCCACTTCAGGCTACGCCCCTCAGGGGAACAGGGCATACCTGCTGCGATAGTTGCCCGGAAGGCGTACATCGTGATACGGAAGTGGCTGTACGCATGGGATATCCGGTGAACCAGGTCCCCCGTCTTGACGACTACGCTCCATTTCTCCTGCAGGATGCGCCGGCACGCTGTCTCCAGTGTTTCGCCGGGTTTTCGTTTGCCGCCGGGAAACTCCCACAGCCCTCCCAGCATGGCCTCCTCGGGGCGCTTGCACACCAGCAGGCGTCCGGCTTCGTCGGAAATGACAGCCACGGCCACATCGAAATGGGGCGTTTTTTTTCGGGGCAGCGTGACCGGGAATGTCTCCGGATCTCCCTGTGCCGCCGCGGCGCATACGGATTCCAGAGGGCACATTCCGCAACAGGGGGAGGAGGGCTTGCACATGCTTGCTCCCAGTTCCATGACGGCCTGATTGAAAGCGCCCGGGCGGGCCGGGTCCATGAGTACCGCGGCAATTTCCTGCAAGCGCCTGCGCGTGGCGGACCGGTTTGCGTCTTCGCCTATACGGAATACCCGCGTGAGCACTCTTGTTGCATTCCCGTCGAGCGCCGGACAGGTTTTCCCGTAGGCGATCGAGAGCACGGCGGCGGCGGTATACGGCCCCACGCCGGGAAGAGAACGGATATCCTGCTCGTCGGACGGAATGCGGCCCCCGAAAGACTCGACGATGCGCCGGGCAGCCTTATGCAGGTTCCGGGCACGGGAATAGTAGCCGAGTCCTTCCCAGCACGCAAGCACATCGTCGAGGGAGGCGTCGGCCAACTCCTCGACGGTCGGGAAACGCTCCACGAATCGATGGTAGTATGGCTCTGCCTGATCGACGCGGGTCTGCTGGAGCATGACCTCCGACAGCCAGATGCGGTACGGGTCGGAGGTATTGCGCCATGGCATGTCCCGGCGCTCCGTGTCGTACCATGCCAGCAGGTTTTCCCGAAAGGCGTGCTTGTGGGCTATGCCGAGCGGAACGTGTGCCGAGGGGGCTCGTTTTGTCATGCGTGGCCATGCGGATCGAAACGCAGTTTGTAC
Organism: Bacteroidetes bacterium SB0662_bin_6; assembly: GCA_009839485.1. NCBI lineage: Bacteria > Pseudomonadati > Bacteroidota > Bacteroidetes bacterium SB0662_bin_6. Next base: position 5,167 of record VXPQ01000051.1, on the reverse strand, counting down.
GGGCGCTCACCCTTGCGGTTCTGGTGATTGCAGCGCCTGGAGGCCTGCTTCCGGAGGCGTATGCGCAATCCGGAAACAGGGAGCGCACTGCTCTGCCCGTCGAAGCCCCGGGAGACGGAGTGGAGGAGCAAGGCGGCGGAGACGATAGGGTGGAGAGCCTGTCCGATAGTACGCGGGTCTTTCTCGCGGAGGTACACATTACGGGTCTGGACCCGGGTCGCCTCCGTATTGTACGGACGGAGGTGGCGTTCGGGATTGGAGAGCCATTCGATCCGCTCCGGATGGAGGCGGATATTGAACGGGTGTTGTCCGTGCTGGAACGGGAGGGGCTTCCGCTTTCGACCGCCTCCGTGCAGATGATCGAACGGTCCGGGGATGCGCCGGATCGGCTTGCCGTCACATTGCATATCGTATCCGGTCCGGAGGTAGTGCTTCGGCGATTCGATCTGGAGGGCGCCCGGCGGACCCGACCGCAACTTGTGACCCGTCTGGCGGGAATGAAACCGGGTATGAAAATACTCCGGTTCGACCCGGAGCGTCTCCGTCGCCGCATTGAGGGAAGGGAACTCTTCGAAACCGTGGGTCTGCCGGTATTGCGTATAGCTGCCGATACGTCGGCCGTGGTGCGTGTCCCCATAGAAGAGGGTCCGCCCGGAGCCTTCGACCTGGTGTTGGGCTATTTACCCCCCTCGGAGGATGGTCAGCGCGGCAGCATTACGGGCAGCGGACATCTTGCGCTCCGCAATCCGTTCGGACGCGGCCTCACGACGTCCTTGCGGATGAACAGGCTGCCGGATCAGGTGACCAGCCTCGATCTGTCTGTGGCCTGGCCATTCGCTTTTGGACTTCCTCTGGGGTTGGAGGCGGGTTTCTCTGGCCTGGAAGAGGACTCCACGTACGGGAAAAGGGCATACCGGGGTGAACTGAACTATGATCTTGCTCCGGGAATGAAGGCATTCGCCGGATTCAGCCGGGAAAGCACGGCGCCCGGACAAGCCGGTGTACGGTTCGGACCGGCAGGCCGGCAGGTGGCTCCGACGGCCAAGGCGCGTTTTCTGGGCCTGGGCGTGCGCTTGTCGCTCCTGGACCACACATCGAACCCTACACGGGGTTTTTATGTGGAGATGAACCTCGAAAGCGGGCGCAAGGAGCGCACGGAATACCATGTGGTCGGTGTGGATACGCTTCGGAGCCGGACATTACTGGAGCAACAGCGATTGTATGCAACAGGGCGCTGGTTTGCCCCGGTATTTTCCCGATCGGTGATTGTGGCTGGAGTGGACGCCAGCGTTCTGTTGAGTCCGGAGTATGATCGGAGCGATCTTTTCCGGTTCGGCGGCGCGGCAACGCTCAGGGGATACGATGAGGACCGGTTTTTGGGGCGCATTGTTGGCAGGGCGCTTGCCGAATATCGGATATTGATCGATGCGGTTTCTTATGCCTATGGCTTTTTCGATCTCGGCTATGTGGATCGCCCGGAGACGCCGGACTTGCAGACTATGCAGGGTATTCATCCGGGTTACGGCGTGGGAATCCGATTCAGAACCGCTGCGGGGCTTATCAATATGAGTGCTGCCTTGAATCCTGAGAGCGGGCCCGGGGATGTGCGTATCCATGCAGGCGTTTCCTTCGGGCTGTAACCGTTAGCGGCAGGAACAATGCACAAGGCGAAGTCCGATGCGCAGGGTGGGACAGGGGACCCATATTCCGGCGTGTGCGTTCGGAGGGGGCATTTCAGGAGTCCTATGCGCCCACAAGATCACAGACGTTTCGCCCGGTCCGTTTTTCGTCATGCAGAATCTCGTTGAAATAGAACGTTCGTCCGAGCAATTGCTGGATGGCAAGTTGCTTAAGGTGTATCGCGACAGGGTGCTGCTTCCGGATGGACAGGAAGGGCTTCGTGAGTGGATCGATCATCCCGGGGCGTCTGCCGTCGTACCGTTGTTTCCGGATGGCTCCACCTTGCTGGTGCGACAGTTCCGGTATCCGGCCAAAAGCACGTTTCTTGAAGTGCCCGCCGGGAAACTGGACAAGGCGGGGGAAGACCCTGCCGAAGCTGCGGCCCGTGAATTGGAGGAGGAAACCGGATGGTGCGCGGCATCTTTCACGAAGCTGGGCGCGCTTTTTCCTTGTCTCGGCTATAGCAACGAGATCATTCATTTATACCTCGCTGAAGACCTTACGGAAGTTGGGGCGCAGCACCTTGAGCAGGGTGAATTCGTGGAAGTGGTGTCGACATCCTTTGACGATGCGCTGAAACTTGTACGGGAGGGCGGTATCGTCGATATGAAATCCGCGTTGGCCTTGCTTTATGCGCGGTACCATCTTGACCAGCGGGCGGCGGCTTCGATGGATGTACCGACGTGAGGGTACGCATTCCCGGCGCAGGCGCATGGATCCTGATGCGGGGGGTCGGCGTATCGGAACGGTTGCGGCGCGTCAGGCCTGATCGTTCATCAGCGCGGGCGCGATAGACAACCATTCTATATTCAACGATACGGCGCCCATGTTTACGTTCATCATCGTGCTGATCGCATTGATTGCGATCCTGATTACACTGGTAGTGCTTGTGCAGAGCGGCAAGGGAGGAGGGCTTGCCGGTATTGCCGCAGGCGGTGCTACACAACAAATTCTGGGAACGCGTCAAGCCCCGGATGTGCTCGAGAAGGCGACCTGGATGCTTGTCACGCTGTTTATCGTACTTTGCGTCGTATCGAATTTTACTATCGGACAGGAACAGGTACAGGAAAGCGTGATTCAACAGCGCGCGCAGGAAGAACAAGCGACGCCTGCACTGCCTCCTGTCGGGGAGCAGCAGGAACTTCCCTCACTGCCGGAACCGGCTCCCGCCGAAGAGTAAGCCCGTCCCGCGTATCGCGGCGCTTCCTGCCTGTAAGCCGAATTCTGTCTGACCGCAGCAGCAGCCGCTGCACCGCTTGCGGCGAGATCGCCATTTATCTGGGACCGTCGTCGCCGACGGCCTCGAGCGACCTACCCGCGCCACTGCTCAAGACGGGCTACCTTGTTCATTCTCGCAGAATGATGCGGCGCTGTTTGGTCTTGCACCCCGTGAGGTTTACATAGCCGCCCCGATTTCGCGGGACGCTGGTGGGCTCTTACCCCACCGTTTCACCCATGGCCTGTGCGCCGGAGCGCCATCGGCAGGTTTGCTTTCTGTTGCACTTGCTGTCGCCGCCTCGGCGGCGCCTTCCCGTTAGGAAGCACGGTGCCCTTTGGTGTTCGGACTTTCCTCCCCGGTCTCACGGACCGGAGCGGCGATCCGGCAGGAATATTTCGGAGAATGTGCCAGGCCGTACACGTTGGTTCGGCCCTGTTGTCCTGTCTTTGCCCGACGGCGGGAGGACGGTGGCAGAATCACCCGTCGCCTTCGTACGATCCGGCTATGCGTTTGTTGCCTTGATCGTCTTGAAAAACAGGTCGCTGTCTACGATGATCCGTCCTGTATGCTCGCAGGCCACAATGCGATTTCCCTGGCGAATCTCGACCTGACGCTGCGGAGGCACGGCAAAGCCGGCTGCGGCCCCCCGTTCGATGGGTACTACCGCCCTGCCGTCGTGCAGACGACCCCGCAGGCGTTCATAAGCGAGTAAATACCGGGCATCCACCTTTTGGGCGGCTTCAGATCGTTTTTCTTCCAGATGGGCCTGTTCCTGCTTGGTGTCGTCAAGCACTTCCTGCAGATCGTTTTCTTTCGTAGCAAGAATTTCATCCAGTTCTTTCATCCGGGCCTCGGCTTCTTCGATAACGGCCTTGTGCCCATCCTCGTTCTGGGTGATTTCCTCGATGCGCTTTTTCGATTCCTCGATGCGCTGCTTTTGCGTTTCGACTTCCTTCGTAAGCGCGTCGTACTCGCGGTTATTTCTTACCTGGAGTTGCTGCTCCTCATACCGCGTAATGAGGAGTTCGGCATCCTTGATGCCCGTTTCGGATGTTTTCTTGTCTTCCTGGTTTTGCGTCTCTTCCTGTTTGTATTTCTCGATACGTGTAGAAAGGCCTTCCTTTTCATCCCGGAGGTCGCGAATTTCCTCCGGCAGGTCGCCGCGCAGTTTTTCGATCTGGTCTATTTGGCTGTCGATGAACTGGAGACTGATCAGTGCCCGCAGTTGTTCGCCGGTACTTGTCTCCTGAGCAGTGGCCATGTTGTATATCTCGATAGCAAATAAGGACTGACGGATGCAAGCGCCGCTAACGTTTCGGGGGAATAAAAGTTCGCACGGGGCTTGTACTGGTTTTCGTACGCCGCCAGGCTGTCTGTGGAAATTGCTTTGCCAGTGCCTCCACAAGCAGGCTTTCCGTGAATTTTTCCGTTTCGTAGTGACCGGCATCGATCAGGGCGGGGTGCGGATGCCCCCGGGTATCGAGCACGTTGAAAAAGTCGTGGTATTTTATATCCGCGGTAATGTAGGCGTCGGCGCCGCAAGAGGCAGCTTCTGCGATCAGATTGCTTCCTGCCCCACCGCACACGGCTACACGCCGGATAGGAGCTTCGGGATCACCCGCATAACGCAATGCAGGGGTTTCGAGGCGCTCGGCGATAATTTCGAGAAAGGCCTGCAAGCGAATGGGGGCAGGCAATGAGCCGATGACCCCGAACCCGGTTTCGCCGCTCTCGGAGGGCTGGAGAAATTCGGTATCGGCGAGCCCCAACTGTTCTGCAAGAGCAAACGATACGCCCCCCGAAGCGGCGTCAAGGTTCGTATGGATGCTGTACAGTGCGATGTTTTCGGAAGCCAGGCGCCAGACCAGATTCGGAACATAGGTTTCTGTGGTGACGGCATGCAGGGGGCGAAAAAGCAGGGGGTGGTGGGTGACGATAAGCGTCGCACCCAGCGTTTTCGCCTCGTTGAGCAGTTCCGGCGTCATGTCCAGGCCAAGCAATGCCGTCCGGACTTCCGTATCGGGGTTACCTACCTGCAGGCCGGCATTGTCATAGGACATCGCTGATGAGAGAGGCGCCCATGCTTCGAGAAATTCCGCAATTTGTCGGACAGTGGGAGTGTTGGGCATGGGGACCGCCTCGGAAGATTCAAAATGCAAGCCCGGAAAAACCAGGGTCTGTTAACACTATGCAGCGGCGCTCTGCGGGACCTGTTTTCCTGCCAGGCCAGGCGCCGCGAGCGCAGTGTGGCCCAGCCACATAAGCGAG
>VXPQ01000050.1 GCA_009839485.1 Bacteroidetes bacterium SB0662_bin_6 | reverse complement strand
CGCATCGTGTTCTGCCTGTTCGCCGACGACACCGGCATCTTCGAGCCGCGCGACATCTTCCTTGAGTTCATCGAAACCCGCACCAGCGAGGACGGCGCCGACCTGGGACCGTGGCTGCGGCAAGTGTTCGAGGTCCTGAATTCGCCCGAAGAAGAGCGCAGCCCGCTACTTGACGAGGATCTGGCGCGTTTCCCCTATGTCAACGGCGACCTGTTCCGCGAACACTTGCGCACTCCGTCTTTCAATGCTTCCATGCGTGAAGCGCTGCTGGACGTGTGCCGCTTCGACTGGTCGAACATTTCGCCCGCCATATTCGGGGCGCTGTTCCAGTCCGTCATGGAGCCCGAGCAACGCCGCGCCCAGGGTGCGCACTACACCACCGAGAAGAACATCCTCAAGGTGATCGAACCACTGTTCATGGACGACCTGCGGGCCGAATTCAAGCACCTCAAGTCCCGCAAGGACAGCCGCCGCCGCACCGACCTTCGGCGTTTTCAGGAAAAGCTGGGTAGCATGCGATTCTTCGACCCCGCCTGCGGCTGTGGCAACTTCCTCATCATCGCCTACCGCGAACTGCGTCAGCTTGAAATCGAAGTCCTCAAGGAAATCCACCCGAATCGGCAATTGGACGCTCTGGCGGAAGAGCTGTCGCTGGTAGATGTGGATCAGTTCTATGGCATCGAGCTCGGAGAGTTTCCCGCCCGCATTGCCGAAACCGCAATGTGGATGATGGACCACATCATGAACAACCGGCTAAGCCTGGAGTTTGGCCAGACCTATGTGCGTATCCCGCTAGAGAGCTCGCCGCACATCATGCACGGCGACGCACTGGAGGTGGATTGGCAAGAAGTCCTTCCACCCGAAAAGTGCTCGTTCGTGTTCGGCAATCCTCCCTTTATTGGCGCGAAATTTCAGACGGCGGAGCAACGCGCGCAGGTGCGCCGAATCGCAGCCCTGGGCAAGAGCGGCGGCACGCTCGACTACGTCACCGCCTGGTTCATCAAGGCAGGCGACTACGTGCAGGAGGGCTCCGCCCGAATCGGTTTCGTCGCCACCAACTCGATCACACAGGGCGAGCAGGTAGCGCAACTCTGGCCTATCCTGCTCGACCGCCTCAAACTCGAAATCGCTTTCGCCCATCGAACGTTCGCCTGGGGGTCGGACGCACGCGGCAAAGCGCATGTTCATGTGGCCATTCTGGGCGTCGACCAGCGCGATCGGGCGGGCGCGGAGAAACGCTTGTTCAGCTATACGGACATCAATGGCGAGCCGGAGGAATCACGACACGCAGTTCTATCGCCTTATCTCTTCGATGCCGCCGGGTTGATCGATTCACATCTGACCGTGCGCGGGGAGAGCCGGCCGATAAACGGTATGCAGAAACTGATTATCGGCTCCAAACCTATTGACGGCGGCCATTACATATTCAACTCGGAAGAAAGAGAGACATTTCTTCAGAAAGAGCCAGACGCCGCCCCTCTTTTACGCCCGTTCGTAGGGGCACGTGAGTACTTGCAAGGCGGGGAACGCTGGATTCTCGCGCTGCACGACGCGCCTCCGCACATTCTTGCCGAATTGCCGCTTGTGCGTGAACGGATTGCAGCCGTTCGCGCCTACAGGCAAGCCAGTAAGAGCAAACCCACGATCAAGCTAGCCGAAACGCCGACGCTCTATCACGTGGACGTTCTTCCTAGGGAGTCGTTCCTGGTAATTCCCGAAGTCAGTTCCGAACGTCGGGAATACGTGCCTATTGGCTGGCTTGCGCCGCCCGTGATTCCAAGCAATCTCGTGCGCGTTCTCGAAAACGCCACTCTGGCGGATTTCGCGCTGCTGACATCTTCCATGCATATGGCGTGGCTGCGCCATGTCGGCGGCCGATTGGAGAGCCGGTACCGCTATTCCATCGGCCTTGTTTACAACACTTTCCCTACCCCGCCTGACTTTACCAACCGTGAACGTGAACTTGACTTTTCAAAGATCGAGTCTCTCGCGCAGGCGGTCCTCGACGCCCGCTCCGAATGGCACACGTCCACCCTTGCAAACCTATATGACCCCGACCTGATGCCGCCGAACCTACGCAAGGCACATCAGGCGCTCGATCGTGTGGTTGACCAACTCTATCGCCGCTCCAGCTTCGCGTCCGAGCGCGAGCGCGTCGAGCATCTGTTCACGCTCTATGAAAAGATGCGAACGCCACTCGCGGCTAACGTGACGGGCAGACGACACCGAAAGCGATGATCATATTGCCTTCGGGAATTGAGCAATGCCTACGACTACTCGACTTTGGTGAAGAGGAATCGACGAAGGGGCGGTATCGATTCAGAACGAGCACAAGAGCAACAAGTAAATTTGTTGGACGTGATCAAGTATTTCCAGTAACAGATCCGTGTGGCGAAACTTTCGGAAAGCATGGAAATTCTGCGGTGGCGGGTCGACCGATTATCATTGGCGCCAGCATATATCCCACGGGAGGAAATACAGCGAAAACACCCGTGGCCATTAATAAGACCATTCTGAGGATCGTGTATGGCAGGGGAATCCAGGGTTCAAATGTCATGGAATTGAGGTAATGGTGAGTCCAAAAAAATCCAAGTCCATACAACGCCTGCGGAAAGTACTGGATGAAGTACCTGAATTGAAGAGGCTTCGGCGCCGATCGCCTGAGTTCAATAAATGGCGGAGGAATGCACGAGTGGCTATTGCTAATACGTTCGGCAGCAAGTCAAGCCACGTTGCGGACTTCAACAACGTCAGCTATTCGCTGATGGCATTTTCGACCGGCACCCCTGATTCGGAGTTCGAAGCCGCATATCGGAGGGGCTTGGACTCAGCTGCGTCTGTACTCGAATCCATGATAGATGAGATCGGGGAATACTGGGAAGACGACGAAGAATCATTAAGAACCTCCGATTCTCATGTCGAGGTTCAGAAGAATGCGAACAAGGTCTTCGTAATCCATGGCCACGACAATTCAGCTCAGGAAACGGTCGCACGATTCCTCGAGAAACTGAAGCTCGAACCAGTAATCTTGCACGAACAACCGAATGAAGGACGCACAATTATCGAGAAGTTCGAAGACTACGCAGATGTCACCTTTGCGGTCGTCCTGCTAACTCCGGACGACATGGGTGCGCTCAAGGAGAAGCATCGCGACCTAAAGCCTCGCGCACGACAGAACGTCGTTTTCGAGTTTGGATATTTCATAGGGAAATTAGGCAGGGAGAGAGTCTGTGCATTATCGATAAGGGATGTTGAAAGACCCTCAGACTGCGATGGCATCCTCTATGTTCCTCTAGATAACGAGGACGGCTGGAAAATACGGCTCTTACGAGAATTGAAGGCCGCCGGTTTCAGCGTAGACGCAAATCGGGCGCTATTGGCTTAATTTCACACTGACTGTTCCGCCTTTTGGGCTTTCTTGAACCTGTCGTAATCGGCTTGTTCTTGATCAACTTGCATCCGGCACTTGTCACGCTCCTTGAGAGCCAATTCCCAATCTTCTTTCAACTTGCTCCTGTAGCCATGCCCGTGACGCGCTCGGAGTTGATTGTGCAACTTATAGTTTTCCCCTTACAGCCTCAGCTGTTAGCCAATCCCGGAAAGTTTTGCGCACATGCGCTTCGCACTCTCGCAATGCGCTGTGCGCCATTTCAAGCCGAAATTCCGCAGCTTCTTTGTTCATACTGCTACTCATCAAGTATGAACACCCTAAACATTCGCACTGCGAGAGCAGGAACTCAAATATGAAAAACTACGTTTGGAAGCATCGAATCGTTTTGGTACTTCTGGCTATCTTATTTGTGCAAGTGCCATTCGTCATGATCAAGCTAACAACTGCCGATCGAGACGTTGTTAGTGCAATTGCCGAGGCTGCACAAATTTTGTTTTCAAGTGGTCTGGCAGGTTATCTGTTCTCCAAAACTTTCGAATCATGGCTGGAAAAAAAGTTGTATGGGGGATTTCGACGAAATTGGAAAGAAGTTCGCGTCATGTACTCCGATGGTGTGCTGAAAGGTATGGGCGAAGCATATCCCAGGGAGCCGACTCTTCTAATTCAGCCCCCGATCTTTGACGATGCAAGACCTGAATCCCCTCGAGGCGCGATCGAAGAAGTACTCTTCGCCCAAAGTCGAGATGGCAGGAAGCACACAATCACTGCGCCGATCATGCACGGCCCCGTGTCAATAAGTTTCAATACTGGATACGTTCGTCGACCTGGTGCTGATGAAAACACCTGGGCAACCGGCCACTGGAGCGAAATGCAATTGATGCAGGTGGGTTACGCAGGCCAAAAAATTACCAGGGTTGGATTCCCTGATACGTTAGTCCAATTGGCACGAGCGAAAACAGGTTAATTCAGCTTCTGCGTGAACGGGGCGCGTTGCTAGTCATTAGTCCAATGCTTGATTTGAACCACTCATGATGTAGTGGTGTATCTGGTCAAGGGCCAGGATCACTTGTAGCGCCCCTGTCCTCGTGTAATGGTTAGGCGCAGCAACTCCATGCGCAACCGAATGACGCGAGATCTCGACCGACCCGGCTGTGAGATCAAAACCCCGAAAAAGGTAATTTTCCAAGTATTCGAAAAAGAGATCTGGGAACGCTAGGCTGCCAGAACTTGGAAACGCCTTCCTGCCACGTTCCGACACGTACACCATGAGTTCCCTCGTCGTTGGCCTCCTGCCCATGTTCTGATGGAAGTGCAGCCGAATGATGCCTTCCGCCTCACTTACGAGATTCTTAATGCAGTTGATAGCCTGTTCAGCGCTGCCCTCCTTGTAGGCGTTTAGCCCTGCTGCAATTATTTCTTTCTTGTCCCGGAACGCAGGATTGTTCCACCAACCCTCAGAAATCTCATCTATACGGTCGGCACTGAACGCCTGAACAATATGCGCCTCCACAGCATTCAGTTCCGACGGTTCACTGATCCCATGACGAAGCTGACGAAATTCGTCTGTAGAGAACTGGATGAACGGAAACCAGCCCCGGTCTATAAGCCGCTCTGGATTCGCGGGGTCAACAAAAAACGCATACACCTCGTGGAAGTGCATGGTCCGAAAACACTGCCCCAGAGTCTTCCATAGTTCACGTGTCGACAACTTTCCGGACAAGTCGAAATACAGCCCAAAACTCCAGTCGACCCGAAACAACCAGACAATCTTGTCTCCATCCTGAATATCTGCTTCAAAGAAATCGTCCCGAAACCTGACCTCCTCAATGTCCAGAATCTGTTCCTTGAACACTGCTCTTCCCTGCTGAATCGTGCCCTTGGAACGTATGCTCACCGTAACGGGAAACGAGGTGTGTACCTGGGCCTTCTTGTTTCGGATTACTATGAGCAAATCATTGGGCATGCTGCCTCCCAAGCTGGAGAACTGCCCAAGGATCTGCTCGAAATAACGCCGGTGATCATCATCGTAGGACGAAAAGAACGCGCTTTGGAGCACGTTAACCATCTCGCCTTTCTCGGCCACGTTTAATGAGATGCCTACGAGTTCCGCAACCTCATGTATCTCGGGCTCGTACCGGGCCCCCTCGATTCCTCGATGTGTTTTCGTTCGCTCCATTGCCTATGCCACCAAATTCAACACTATGGATTGAGAACTTGCTATTGACCGTTCCCCGACTGTTGCCCAGAACCGAGCCAGGTGCAATGAGGGCACCCTCATCATGACCGCAACTCCATTAGTTTTGAAAGAGGTCGGAGTGTGTTCCGGTTCGGCGGAGTATCAGAAGGTCTTCGGTGATCTCGTAAATCAGTATCCAGTCTCCGGCCAAGTGAATATCCCAGGCGTCGTTGAAGTTGCCTGACAACTTGTGGGGTCGGGCGTTGGGTGGTAGTGGCCGGCCTCTCGCCAAGGTATCAACGGCTGCTTCAAGCCGTTGGACGTCCCAGCCTCGTTTCTTGATTCTTTTGTAGTCTTGGCGAAATCTCTTCGTGTAGGCAATCTCCCTCATCGGTCCTCTTGATCGGCATCGCTGGCCGTTTCAAGGTGAGAGAAGACCGCGCGCGCGGACGGGAATCGTTTCAGTTTCTCCGCAGGTTCCTCCAGTGCGTCTATCGTTTCAGCATTCGGGATTCGCGCGTCAAAGGGCAAGCCCTTGCGCATCACGAGTTGTCGCAAGGACATGCGAATAAATTCGGTGGGTTTCAGCCCGAGTTGGGAAAGCACCTCTTCGGATCGCGCCTTCAGTTCGGGTTCCAGCCGAACTTGCATTTGTACGGTTCTAGCCATGTGGAATCAAACAGATTTGCTTGGGATAATAATAGATTGCGAATGGTACCAATTGCAATACCATTTGACGCGAGTTATGTCAACGCGGACCAAATTTTTCCCATTTCCTGAGCCTAGCTCGGGATTGCAATTACCTTGCATGCTGACGTTTCCCCGAAGTTGACTCCTGTGTTATTACATCGATTAGCGGCTAACCTCACTCTGATCCTTAACTCGTAACCACGATAAACCTTAACAAAACTCAATTGCCATCTTCGGTATCGAGTTGGTGCAATAGCTCCTTTATTCTGGAAGCACGGTATGTGTCATTTTCTTCTCGCGCGAGCGTCAGCGCGCTCTCATAATCCTTTCGTGCTTCGGCTAGTCGCCCCAACGCGCGCTTCGAGTTGCCTCTACTGTAGTACGCTCGAGCGTAGTCTGTTTGCAAGCGAATAGCCTCATCATAGTCGGTAATGGCTTCGTCGAATCGCCTCAATCTAGCCTTGGCGAGGCCCCTATTGTGGTAGGCACGAGCGTTGGGCATTCGCAGGCGAATAGCCTCGTCATAGTCAGCAATGGCTTCTACAAGGCGCCCTAACTTGGCCTTGACGATGCCCCGATTATTGTAGGCTCCTGCACTGTCAGGTTGCAGAATAATGGCCTTGTCGTACGCGCGCATCTTTTCTTCCAAGTTCTCATCTGCCTGCAGATAGCCGTAGGAAAACCACGCTCTAGCAGCTAGGCTGTTGTCCGTTCCCTCCGCGCTTTCGGCGATAGCTAGCCATTTCCTGATGGCGTCTTTTGTCTTCTCCTGCTCCTGGAGAGATGTGGCTTCAGCTATCTCCTTTTCCATCGGGGTTGCACCCGGGTCGTTGCTCACGTCCCCAGTTTTTTGTCTTGCTTGCTCCGGTTCTTCGGGATCAGACTCCGCTGCCATCTCCTGAAGAAGCTCCCGAGATTCATCTCGATTCTGTTTGATTTCTTCGAGCAAACTCTTTACCTCGTTCGCACTCTCTTTCGCCTCACTCCTGATCGCTTCGAACCTTCGAAACCCGAAAAAACCAGCAAGGACAGCGAACACACCGAAGAACGTAAGGAAGATTGCTACCGCCTCCAGCCACCACGTTATGGTAGTAGCCCAATCATCAAGTTGCTCTCGGCGGAGTTCATTGAATTGCCGCTCTATTTCGGCTTCAATGGTGGTCGGATCTGAAAGATCTTCGGCGGAGTCGTCCTAGCTGAGCACTCCTTGTTGAATTCTGTCATTTATAGCTGGCTGAGCGAAATGGGTAGCATCCGTCGAGGTATCAGGGTTGGCTTCGTTCGACTGCGCCAGAGTAGCCGCTGGAATAATGGCCACCAGTAAAGCGGCGACTACGGGCGCAAACACATCAGACTGAGAGATCCTGTTCATTCAGCCTCTTCCTTCTAAGAACGACATGTCTAGTTTCCCACATCTGTTTGCATTTCCCCGAAAAACTCTGACTGCAGGCTTCTTTAGAGCAGTGGTTCTTGCCGGAGTGCAAGCTGGTGCCCGGGGCCGGACTCGAACCGGCACGGGGTTTCCCCCGGGGGATTTTCTTACC
>VXPQ01000049.1 GCA_009839485.1 Bacteroidetes bacterium SB0662_bin_6 | reverse complement strand
CTTGGGACGCGCATTCGAACAAAACATAGGGCCCGGGATATCCTGCAAACCCGCGCGACCAACCGCACGTTTATGTTTTGAGAGAAGACGCGTCCCAAGGTCCTCGCCCATGCGGATTTAATCAGAGCTTCCTAAACTACTTCAGGCCATGCGCTCCCGCCGCGCGTCGTTACGCACAGCGGGAGCGGCACAGCCCCAGGCCGGACCGTCAAACCGCCGGCGCGGTGTCCTCCGTATCCACCTTGTCGTGGAACAGCAGGAAGAAGAAGGCCGAAAACACGAGCATCGCGGCGGAGAAGATGCCCCAGAACGAGCGCCATTGTTCCGCGGAGGCAATTACATCGCTGGCGGAAACCGCTTGCACGACGAACCCCGAAATCTGCGCCCCGAGGAACATGCCGAGGCCGAAGGTCAATAGCACGAGCAGCCCCTGTATCTGGCCGCGTATGGCGGGAGGCGTCTTCTTGTCTACGTAGATCTGCCCGGTGACGAAGAAGAAATCGTAGCACAGTCCGTGAATCAGGATGCCGAACAGAATCATCCAGTAGACGCCGTCGACCGCCGCTCCGGCAAATAGTCCGAAACGCACGAACCAGGCCGCAATACCGATAAACAGCATCCACTTCACGCCCAACCGCCGGAAGAAGAACGGGATCGCCAGCATAAAGAATATCTCGGACATCTGGCCGTACGTCATCGTGCCCGCCACCCTCTCGATACCCGCATCCGCCAGATACACGGGAGCGTAGGGGAAATACGTCCCGAACCCGATGTACGCCAGTGTGGCGGAAACAAGAAACACGATGAGCGGCTTCGAACGAACCTGCTTCAGGGCGTCCAGCCCGGAAATCTGCCGCCAGGACGTGCGCTCGCCCCGCGACGGCGGAGGCGTCTTCGGCAGAGTGAAGCAATAGAAGCCAAGGAAAAGCGACGCAATACCCCCCAGATACATGGGCGTGGCGGATTCATCCGCGCTAAGCACCCAACTGATGACAAGGCCGGTAACGATCCACCCGATGGTTCCGAAGACGCGAATGACCGGAAATTCCTTTTCCTGGTTTTCGATGTGGTGGAACGCCAGCGAAGAGGTCAGACTGAGCGTCGGGAAATAGCACAGCGCGTGTACGGCGAGCAGGGTCAAAAAGAGCGGCGTGCCCGCAAAAGTCGGCATAGCGACCATGGCGGCTCCGGCCAGCAGGAACAACGCGGCCAGCACCTTCTCCGTGTTGAAGAACCGGTCCGCCACCATGCCTACGAAGAAAGGCGCCGCGATACAGGCAAGGGGACCGAACGAAAACGCCAGCGGGATAGCGCCCCCCATATTGACCTCAGGGGAATTCATGTAGTTACTGAGCGTGGTGGCCCACGAGCCCCAGATGAAAAACTGCACAAACATCATCAGGGCAAGGCGAAGGGTACGAAATACATTCATGGAGCCGTCAGGTTGAATTCATGGATGTTGCCCGGCGCATTTTCCGGTGTACGACCAGCCAGAACGCCGCGGGCAAAAGAGCGCTCAGCAGAAAGGTCAGGGCGGGACGCTCCACACCCAGATGACCGACAATGGCAAAAGTAAAGGCAGGCGGCACAACTCCGCAAGCGAGGGCGCCCGTAAACAGGCGCCGCGGCATGGATACGATCCCAGCCATACAGGAAACCGCCTCGGGAATGATCGGAAGCCAGCGCGAAAGCACGATGATCCACGCGCCCCATCGCTCGAACAGCGCCTCTCCCCGGACAAGTTCGGTGTCGCTCACCAAATGACGCGCGGCCGGGCGGCCCCACTTCGCGCAGACCAGGAAAGCGACCATGCCCCCCAGAAAAGACCCCCCGGCGCCGATCAGGCCGCCGACCACCGGCCCGTACAGCATGCCCAGCGCGGTCATGACCAGCGTGGCGGGAATGGGCAGCAGAATGTCGGAGGCCAGCAACAGCACGGCGGCCGCTATGCCCCATGCTCCGAAACCGCGCAGCCAGGAAATCGTGCCGTCGATGGTAAACATTTCCTCCACGCCGCGCCCCCACAGCAAAAAGGGCACCAGCAACAGGATAACCAGACCGATCGCAAGTTTGACAAGCCGCATACTCAACGCTCACTGCAATTCGATCAGAAACCGCCCCTGTATCATAAAATGCTCCCCATACGGGATATTATCGAAATCGCCGAGCGCCGTCGCATCGAACGAAAACGTTCCCTGCACAATGCCGGGGCTTGCGAAGCGGTCTATCCGCACGTTGTCGTCCCTGTGTCCGGAGGAAGCCGCAAGCCGCTGCGTCCGCTCCCGATTGTCTATCAGACCATAGGAGCCCACGAATTGCCCCAGCGAGTACGTCCCTGTTTTTCCGAAATTCGCTATGGAAAACTGGATGAACCGGAACGAACTGTCGGGATAGGCGAACTGCCCCCAGAACTGGAATACATGCTCCTCCTCCATACGGCCCGCACCCACGCCCTCCACGCGGACATCGGCAATGGTCACCTCGAAAAACGGCACATCTTCCTCTTCGATTGAAACCAGACGGCATCCTCCGCAGGCAAACGCCAGAACGCACACCACACAATACCAGCTGGAACGACTGCTCATGAGCCAGAAAGAAGGAAGGAAATATCAAACGAACACGACGGTCTTGTTTTCATGTACGATCAAACGGTCTTCAAGATGCCAGCGGACGGCGCGCGCAAGCACGCTCCGCTCGACATCCCGGCCAAGGCGTCTCATATCTTCCGGATCCTGCCGGTGGTTTACGCGCACCACGTCCTGGTCGATAATGGCCCCTCTGTCCAGTTCCTCGGTGACGTAGTGAGCCGTCGCCCCGATGAGTTTGACGCCGCGGTCGGAGGCCTGCCGGTACGGATCCGCACCGGCGAAGGAGGGCAGAAAAGAATGGTGAATGTTGATGATCCGATTGACATACCGGTCAACGAACGATCCGGACAATATCTGCATGTAACGGGCCAGCACGATCACATCGATGCCGTCGCCCATGATCTCCAGCATGTGCGCTTCCCCGATGTGTTTTTTGCCCTTCACCATCGGCACATGATAATAGGGAATGCCGAAACGGGCCACCTCGTGCTCCAGGTCGGGATGATTGCTGATCACCATCGGCACTACGGCATACAAATCTCCCCTGTGCAGCCGCCAGAGCAAGTCCATCAGGACATGGTCGTGCTTCGACACGAAGATGGCCATTCTCTGCGCATCGGTGGCGTAACTCAATCGCCACTGCATGTCGAACTTTGCAGCAACCTCATTGCCGAACGCTTCCTCCAGCGACGAGCGCGACACATCGAGGTGCGGCGTCTGAAATTCGATCCGCATGAACAGGACGCCGCCCTCCTTTTCAGTGGCATGCTGGTCAAGCGCCGTACAATTCGCGCCGTGACTATGCAGAAAACCGGTAACAGCCGCGATGATGCCGGGACGATCCGGACAGCTGATAAGAAGTCGGGCCGTGGTTTCGCGGGGGGACGTCATGTCAGAGAAGTGTGGATGCTATGTATCTCGCCCGCGCGAAAGCGAAGTGCTGAGCGAAGTGATTTTGATCAGAGTATCCTTAAATAAACGCGAACGGGACAAGAAAAGGAAAATCGACGGAAAAGGCGAAATAATCGGCAGGAGTTTTACAGCGGTTTACCCCAGCCACGCTGCAAGCCGGCGGCCATATTCCTTGAGATCGTCGAGCAACGCAATCCTGTCGGGCGCATCCGCATGCTCTCTGCGCAGTTCGTCGATGCATGCATAGTACTTGTCCAGCTCGGTGCGGCCGTCTTCGCCGGGCGTCAGATGACGGGCCCGGCAATGTGCACGCCAGCGATCCTGCTCCGTAGCCTCGAGATCATCAAAGAAATTCCGGGCGCGGTACCGGAATACGAGTTCATTGAGACGCCGATCCGTAAAATGGATGTCGCCGGCAGTGGCAAGGGTCCGGTCTTCGTCCAGCAAACGCCTCAGGGCAGACCGGTCCGCATCCGGGGTGAGTCCCGCGTACAGGGCTTCGTCCACATCCGGCGCTTCCCGGGGACGGTCCGGGGCTTCTTCCGGAGGCCGCACATACGCCGCCCGCACCCGTTGCCCCAGCAACGCATCGTCCCGGAGCAAACGCTCATGTTTCTCCAGGGTGGCCGCATCCAGACCCAGCCGATCCATCACCTCGTCCGTAAGAACGCTGAACGGAGCCACGAACGGACACTTGTTCATCCTCACGACAAAGATCGGCGAACGGCTGCCGGGGGTGAATATCCGCTCGTGCAGCGCATCGACGGAAAGTCCGATGAATTCGGACGGATCCTGTGACATATCGAACACGATCACGGCGTTCGGATTCTCCGACTTATTCGCGAGGCGAAAGACCGGCGCAGCGCATCCCCTGCCCTGAAACAGCGACGCCACCCACACGAAGGGGTCCTGCATGACGGCGGCGGCCTCCTTTTTGTGCCGCATGCGCAGGGACCATTCGAACAACTTCGGCTGCCGGTCGCGAACGAGCCGGGCCATATCGATGGTCGTCATCACGTCGGCAAGCGCCTCGTGGGCCTCCCCGTGCCCGCCGACCCCATTCTCCGCCGCAAGGTGCTGAAGACGAAACGACGGCTTCCCATCCTCCCGCATCGGCCACGCAATCCCTTCCGGGCGCAGCGCATACGCGGCGCGGAAGAGATCGATGATATCCCAGCGCGTATTGCCGTTGCGCCAGTGCCATGCATACGGATCAAGCAGATTCCGGTAGAACAGAAAGCGGGTATGCTCGTGGTCGAACCGGATCGCATTGTACCCCACCGAACAGGTGCCGGGCCGCGCAAGCTCCTGGTGAATCCGGTGGGCGAACTCCGCTTCGGAAAGGCCATGCTCTTCGAGGTACGACGGTGCGAGGCCATGCACCAGAGACGCTTCCGGCTGCGGCAATTGATCCGGGGCGGGACGGCAATAGCACATAACCGGATCGCCTATGACCTGCAGGTCCGCATCGGTCCGCACGCCCGCGAATTGCACCGGACGATGCTTCCTCGGCCGGTCGCCGGATGTTTCGTAGTCGTACCAGAGAAACTCCATTTTCTCAGGAGAAATCGCATCTATGCAGATATTGCATAGATGCGGGTTGTTCTATGCGATATATGCATATTGCTTCGGCTTTATTCGTTTTCGCCCCTACTACTGTGTGCAGAGAACAGCAAAGAAGCAAATCGATCCACTCTCAAGTGCAGCACAAATGTCCACATAGGAGTCATGTTTGCCAGATATTGCCGGCCTTTACGAACAATCAAACCCTCCTGCGCCAGCCAGTTCAAATCCCGTGTCAGGGTCTTGTCCGTCTTATCCGCATAATACCGTGCTATGGACGGGCTCAGATCGGTAAGTTCGGCTTTGGAAATAAATTCCTTTTTGCGACCGAGCTCCAACACCAGTTCCCGGCGACGTTGCATGGCACTGGAACGCTTCTGCTTCGCAAATACGCCATAGATAAAGTGCTCCCATACTATCGCAAGTTGATGCCCCTGAATTTTTTCGCACTGCTCCTGTAATCCATCTACGAACCCTTGCAAGGCATATTGCAGAAATCCGAAAGCATCTCCTTTGCCATCATGGATCTGACTTGACCGGTCCAATTCCCGATAGTATTGGGTCCGGGTCATATTGTAATGGTCGCTGAGCAGGTGCGCCGAAGGAAACGGAACGCCCGCTCGAGCCTGCACCATAAATTCCAGAAGCCGCGCCGTACGCCCGTTGCCATCGCCAAAGGGATGAATCCAGGCGATGTACAAGTGCACAAGAACGGCATGCAGAATGCCCGCCGCGACACTGCGATCATCGTCATCCGCAAAAAACGGAATCTCGGTTTTTTCCTCCAGCCATTCGCAAAGACGTTCCAGAAGATAATCGCAATCTTCCGGGGGCGCAGCCCTGTAACTGCCTACGCCTACCGAATGGGTGCGAATCTTGCCGGGAACCACACCTTCGGCAAGATGCTTCCCAAGCCCTTCAAGAACCCACCCGTTGTATTCCCGAATCAGATCCACACTCAATCGAGGCGGATTATCCGCATCCATGGCCGACTCGATAATCCCGCAGGCACGCAAGATATTCGCTACTTCCTGTTGCAGATATTCCTGCGATGGAGGAAGATCGAGTTTCCCTTCGATCTGGGCCTGCACCTGTTCCTCTGTCAGGGTATTCCCTTCGATAGCCGTCGTAGCCCGAACCCCCTTACTGAGGTACAGCGTCTTGAACGTTTTGGCGATATCAGGGGGCAGAGCCGCTTGCGACACTTGTCTGCAAAACGTCACCGCCTGTCCAAGCAATGTCCACAGATTGGGATGCGCTTGGTTCAAATCCAGCCGGAACGTGATCCAGGGATGCGTCTCCTCGTATTTCCGCCGGGTGGTCATAGTATGAGATCTTTTCTATGACGTATTGTCCAGGAAATCGGGAAGTGTAAGAGGAATGGAAACACCTTGGGTGTTGGACTAAAAACAGAGATATCACTCGTTCGAAGAGTTACCCGTACAGGATCAATATAAACGCATTACGATTTAATTACAAGATTTATTATATCTGAAATGTCCCTTTTTTTGTCCTAAATAATGTCCCAAAAAGTGTCCTGTTTTCTGTCCGCTTCGCATCATGCTTCGTCCAACCCGGTCAACCATTTCGTTTTGCGAGAAAACGATCCAAAGCGCCTGGCCGGCGCTCGACGGCGCAGAGCGGCTGCCTCGGCTCATCCGAACGAACCAGAATGCCACTCTGTTCGAGTTCGTCCAATCGCTCATCCAGCATTACGGGAGAGGTTTGCAGGGGACGGATTTCGGCCACAGGTTCTCCCCGGTAAGAGATCGTAATAGTCTTCCCCGCCCGCACCTGCCGCAGCACTTCGGAAAAGCGGGCCTTGGCTTCGTATGCGGAATAGATAATCGGCATGGCTATCCATCTAACCGGTCAGGCCGGTTACGAAAGAAATAAAAGCCCTGTGGGGAAAATGCAAGCACCCTTCTCTGGACTCCCTACTCCTCCGCCTCCTTCACCACCTCGTCCTGCACGTGACGGGGCATCGCCTCGTAATGGCTGAACGTGGCATGGTGAATCCCGCGCCCCTGCGTCATGGACCGGAGCGATGTAGAATAGCGGTACAACTCCGCTTCCGGCACCTGCACGATAATCTTCTGAAACACGCCTTCCGCCTCGATGCCCTGTATGCGGCCCCGCCGGGTGTTCATATCTCCCATCACCTCCCCGACGAAGCTTTCGGGCACGGTAATGGTCACATCGTAGATCGGTTCGAGAATGACCGGCGAAGCCGACCGGAACGCCTCACGGAAACACATCCGCCCCGCCGTCTTGAAGGCCGCATCGTTGGAATCGACCGGGTGCATTCCGCCGTCGAATACGACGACCCGGCAATGTCCCACCGGATAGCGGGCAATCGGACCATCCTGCGTGGCCTCAAGGACCCCCTTCTGGATGGCGCCGAAGAACCGCCGCATGTCGATGACGCCCCCGACGATGCCATCTATAAAGTGAATTTTAGATCCCCAATCCGTTTCGACTTCGGCTTCGCCGCGCACGGAAATGTCCGACGGCGGATTGAAATCCCCCTCGAGCGGCTCGACCATGATGGAAATGTCCGCAAACTGTCCGGCGCCGCCGGTCTGTTTCTTGTGCCGGTAGCTCGACCGGGCCTGCTTCGTGATCGTTTCGCGGTACGCCACGCGGGGTTTGGAAAAGACAATGCCCACGCCGAAGCGGTTCGCCAGACGGTATTTCGCTACCTGCAAATGCATCTCTCCCTGTCCCCCCAGCGTCATCTGCCGCAGGTGCGGATCGTGCACCACGACCAGAGACGGGTCTTCTTCGCGAAGCTGGTGGATACCCTGAGCGAGACGATCTTCCTCGCCCTCGTTCTCGGGGTTGATCGCAGCCCGGTACCGGGGTTCGGGAAAAGCGATCGGCTCGATGACCACCTTCGACCCCTTGGACCGCAACGTATTGTTCGTGTGCGAATTCTTGAGTTTCACGAGCGCCCCGAGGTCCCCGGCAACCATCTTCTGCATCGGATCCCGTTCGCGACCGTTGATAGCGAACAATTGCCCGAGCCGCTCGGTCGTTCCTGTCTGTGCATTCTCGAGGTCCATGCCCTGGGAAAACGTGCCCGAATACACGCGCAGGAACGAATAATCGCCCACATGCTGTTCGGCCATGGTCTTGTAGATGAGCGCCGAGGGCGCCCCGGACGGATCGGCCTGCACGGCTTCGCCGGCATCGCTTTGCGCGGGCGAAGGCAACACATTATCGATAAAGCTCATCAGACGGGAAACGCCCACCGCTCCGGTTGCGGACGTTACAAAAATGGGGAAGAGTTGCCGGTGCAGTATAGCCTGGCGCAAACCTGCCCGCATCTCATCCTCGCTGAGCTCGCCCTTTTCGAAATAAAGGTCCATCAGCGCCTCATCGTTTTCCGCAATATCCTCGATGAGCGTCGTATGCAGTTCCTCGGCTTCGTCACGAAATGCCTCATCGATGTCGCTGACGACAGGCTCTGTTTTTCCTTCCGGATACGTAAGCTGCTTCATGAGCAGCACATCGATGATCGCCCGCGTACCGCCCCCCACAGGGAGTTGCACCATGGTCGCGCCGTTCCCGAAGCGCTCCTTCATTTGCGTAACGAGCATCCGGAAATCCGCATCCCCCTTGTCCAGGTGATTGATCACGAACATGGACGGCTTGCCGATCTCCTCCGCATAATTCCAGGCCAGTTCCGTCCCCACCTGCACACCCTCGACGGCATTCATCACGAAGACGGCGGTATCGGCCACCTTCAACGAGGAAATGACCTCGCCCACGAAATCGGGATAGCCGGGCGTATCGATGACATTGATCTTGTGCCCTTCCCATTCGGCATGCAGAAGCGAGGCGAAAATCGACATTTGCCGCTCGTGCTCGCTGGGATGAAAATCGGAAACCGTGCTGTGGGCTTCTATCCCGCCCATGCGCCGCAGGGCGCCGCTTGCAAGCAGCATGGCCTCGGCCAGCATCGTTTTGCCGCTGCCCTGGTGGCCAACCAGCGCCACATTACGAATATGATCGGCATCGTATACGTTCATAAGTGTTTTTGTAAACGTCTCCGGAAAACAAAAAAACCGCCGCATCCCCGCCACACCCGCAAGGGAGCTCAGGGTCAGGCCGGAGACGACGCCACAGGACCAGCGGCGCCCGCCTCAGAACCCATACGGCGCACATTCGTCTAAAATACGTTTGTATACGTTATGATCCACACCGTATTCCATTGAATATTCTTGCCCTCGAAACGGCTACCAATGCGTGCAGCGTCGCCGTATGGCGCAGCGGAAAGATTGCGGCCCAACTGACCCTGCGGCGCGCTCGCGCACATGACGCCCGGCTGGTTCCGATGATCGGCGACGCCCTGCGGTATGCCGGGATTGCGGCCGCGGATCTGGCAGCCGTGGCCGTGTCGAGCGGCCCCGGATCGTACACCGGCTTGCGGATCGGCACGGCCACCGCAAAAGGGCTGGCCGAGGCGACGGGCGCACAACTCGTATCCGTGCCGGGGCCGGAAGCATGGGCGCACCTTGCGCTTCCGCTGGCGGCGCCGGACGACTGCATTGTCGCTGCGTTCGACGCCCGGCGGAACGAGGCGTACGCGGCGGCTTTCCGGGTCACTTCCGGCAGTACGCTTGAAGTGCTGCGCGAGACCTCAGTGATCCAGGTCGAGGAAGCCGCCGAATGCCTGGGCAACACAGGCAAGGGTCGTCTGTATATCGTGGGGGATGGGCAAACGAAATTGTATGCGCAGCTCGCGCAGCAATACGGATCGAACGGGCACGCCACGGAGATGCTCGCCCCGGACGACGAGTGCATCGCCCCTCCCGCCGTAGCCGTGGCGCGCCTCAGCGCTGCAAGACTGGAACGGGGCGAAGTCGAGGACATCGCTTCCTTCGAACCGCATTATCTGAAGGAATTCGCGGCCGCAGTCCCTCAAAAAACAGCGTTCCAGAAGTTGGCCATCTGATATGACGTGGTTCAAGCGACAGAAGGCGGGCATCCTGACCGAACTGGCGGAAAAGAACGAGATCCCCGATGGGCAGTGGGCGAAATGCCCCAAATCCGGCGAGATCGTCAACCGGCGCGAGATCGAGGACAACGCCATGGTCGTCCCCGCCTCCGGCTATCACTTTTTCATGGAGAGCCTCGGGTATTTTCGCCTCATCTACGACGACGGGGAGTTCGATCTGTTCGATGAAAATCTGCACTCGACGGACCCGCTCGAATTCACCGACCGCAAGCGGTATGCGGACCGCCTTGGCGCCGCCAAACAAAAAACCGGTCAGAACGATGCGGCGCGCGCTGCGCTGGGCAAGGTCGGCGGACACCTCCTCTCTACGGCAGCTATGGATTTCGCGTTCATCGGCGGATCGATGGGGTCCGTAGTGGGCGAAGTCGTTGCGCGGGCCATCAAGCGGGCCGAAGAAAACCAGGCGGGCCTGCTCATTATTTCCCAAAGCGGCGGAGCGCGCATGATGGAAGGCGCCCTCAGCCTCATGCAAATGGCGAAAACGAGCGCCCTGCTAAGCAGACTGGATGCGGCGGGCCTTCCCTTCATCTCCCTTATGACCAACCCCACGACCGGAGGCGTTACCGCTTCGTTCGCCATGCTGGGGGATTTCAATCTTGCCGAGCCGGGCGCCCTGATCGGCTTTGCGGGGCCGCGGGTGATCCGGGAAACGATCGGGGCGGACCTGCCGGACGGCTTCCAGAGCTCCGAATTTCTGCAGGAGCACGGCTTCGTGGATTTCGTGGTGGACCGGCGCCACCTGCGCGAACAGCTCATCCGGCTGCTGGACCACACGATGCAGGGGAAAAGCTGACGAACCGGACGGGTATTTTCTGTCCGTCCGCCGGCGAACCCGGCCCCGCGTAACCTGTTCGAACGGAGGCGGCGCAACAGACTCCGGCGCATTTGGCCCCCGATCTCGTGCAACGTAGGCGAATAGCGCTCCTGCGCACCCGCCCACCCTATTCCTGCACGTCGTAGATCTTCACGTCTTCCCAGAGGTGGCTGCACTCGTTGCGGAAGCGATCGTGTACGGGGTCGTCCTGGTAGAAATCATGCCCCGCCTTGTCGTCGAAAGCGACCACGAGGCCGCAGGAATAATCGCGGAGTACGACCGGACGGTGGGTATCGGCAGGGGCTCCGACGAACCCGTGGCGGACCGTTTCGATGTCAAGCAGGGACCGGACTCCCTCATCGAATTCCTGGCGGTCTTCGGCGGTCAAATCGTCCCGAAGCCGGAAAAACACGCAATGAATAAACATGGCAGGCTGGTAAGGATGCTGTGATTAATTCCGCAACGTAGGCTGTACGATATCGCCCCGGCGAACGGTTCCGGGGTGCAGCGGAATAAGATTCTGGCCGAAGTACACTTTCCCGTCCTCGCCGCGGCGAAACGTCTCCAGAGTCCGCAGCGGTTCCTTGCCGGGTACCCCCGTCTCCTGATCGACCGTCGTCACGACGCAGCGGGCGCACGGCTTGGCCACAAGAAAATGCATCTCCCCTATGCGCACGCGATCCCAGGTATCCTCGGCGAATGCTTCGACCCCCGACACGACCAGATTCGGCCGGAAACGATGCATGGGCACCGGCTCGTCCAGCCGCGCATTGAGCGCTTCCAGAGAAGCTTCGGAAATGAGCAAGGCCGGAAAAGAATCCGCAAAACTCACGACGTCCCCGGGCTTGCCGTACCCGGTTTCGACCGGTCGGCTGGCCGGATCGTCCAGATATACAAGACGGCATTCGGTTCCGAGAAACCGGCTGAACCATTCGTGCGCCTCGGCGTCCGCCTCGGCGGCGAGAATAATATCTCCCCAGACTTCCACGGATGCGCGCGCCGCCCCGTTCGGCTGCGCCACAAACAAATCCTGCTGCCCCGGCGCCTGCACCTGCAAGCCTTTCGAGGACACTGCCGCACGGATCAGCGACAGCCTGGGCGCAGTACGCTGCGACATGAATTTCCCGTCCGGATCGGCAACCATCCACCGGCGGTCCTTACTAAGGCCCTGCGGCTCGACCGCCGACGCTTCCAACGCTACCCGGCGCGTCGATTTGACAGGATAAATGTAAATGGCGGCAAGGCGACCTGTTTCCGATGTCTCCTCCGATGTTTCCGTCCCTGGCATATCCATGCGGCGTGAATTCACAGTCATTCCAAAATTTAGGATACCCTGATCAAAACCACTTCGCTCAGCGCTTCGTGTTCGTGTGTAAAAGATATTATAATTGCATCGTTGAAATTAGCGAAAACGCTGCGGATTCGGGGCATCTCGGACGTGAAGCGCCCTTCGGGAGGCTGCGCGGAGAATCGTGCGAAAGAAAGTGGCGCAGTCTCGATCCGGTGGCCTATCTTTCCCGCGCACCGCGCCGGAAAATCCGATGCGGCCTACCCATCGCCCTCTTTCCACAAGATCATGAAACGCAGGCAATTTCTGAAAACCGGCGCCATGCTCGCCGCAGCCTCCGCACTCCCCGGCATGGCCATGACTTCCTGGCGCCGCAATGCCCCCCGTGTAGGTCTCATCGGATGCGGCTGGTACGGCAAAACGGATCTGCTCCGGCTGATCCAGGTGGCCCCCGTGGAAGTTACGTCGCTATGCGATGTGGACCGGAACATGCTGAACGGCGCGGTGGAAATCGTCGCCGGACGGCAGGCTTCCGGCAACCGCCCGCGCGCGTTCACCGACTACCGGGAGATGATTCAGGCGGGCGATCTCGATCTCGTGCTGATCGACACGCCGGATCACTGGCACGCGCTGCCCATGATCGACGCCTGCCGCGCCGGGCTGGACGTGTGGGTGCAAAAGCCTGTCGGCGTGGACGTGGTGGAAGGCCAGGCGATGGTCGCCGCCGCCCGCAAGTACGGGCGCGTGGTCCAGGTGGGAATGCAGCGGCGCAGCACGCCCCACCTCATAGAAGCCCGCGATCGGTATGTGCGCTCGGGACGGCTTGGCAGGATCCGGCTTGCGGAAACGTACTGCTATTACCATATGCGCACGCGCCGGAATCCCCCGGCGATCACGCCCCCGGACGAACTGGATTATGAAATGTGGGCAGGCCCGGCGCCCAAAATACCGTTCAACGAAATCGTCCACCCGCGCGGATGGCGTAATTTCATGGAATACAGCAACGGCATCATCGGCGACATGTGCGTGCACATGCTGGACACGGTGCGCTGGATGCTCGACCTCGGGTGGCCGAAACGGATCACATCCACCGGGGGGATTCTGGTGGATACCGACAGCATCGCCACCACGCCGGACACCCAGACGGCCACCTTCGAGTACGACGAACTGCCGATCCTGTGGCAGCACAGAGCCTGGGGACACGCCGCCGATCCGGACTATCCCTGGGGGGCCACCCTGTACGGCGAACACGGCACCCTCAAGATGAGCGTACATTCGTACGACTTCATTCCGCGCGGGGACGAAGAACAGGGACGCGGCGAGGCCCTGTACGAGTACGACCGCTACCCGGAGGACCGCACGGAGCAGGACCTCGAACGGCATGTGGCTTCGGCGATCCGGGGGCACATGGTCGACTTTCTGGATGCGATCGAACAACGGTCCCGGCCGGTAGCGGATATCGAGGAAGGTCACATCTCGGCAGCCTCCTGCATTCTTGCGAACATTTCCATGGCCCTGGGCCGGACCCTCGAATGGGACGCCGACGCAGGCCGGGTCACGGGCGACGAGGAAGCCAACGCCCTGCTGGCCCGGCCCTACCGCGCCCCGTGGGTGCACCCGGATCCGGAGAAGGTGTAACGCACCTGTACGCAATTCCTTATCCACACGGCACGCAACCCGTTATGACCGAACCTGCATGGGACCTGCCCAAAGACCTCGACGCCGCATCGTGGGAGCATATGGCGGATATCGTTCCGCGCCATTACGTGTGTCATTTTGTCGAGGATGCTCCTCGGATAGACGGTAAACTGGACAAAACACTCTGGCAGGAAGCTCCCTGGAGCGAGCCCTTCACGGACATCGAGGGAGATCGCAGACCAGCGCCGCGACAGGAAACGCGCATGGCGATGCGCTGGGACCACACCTGCCTGTACATCGCTGCGCGCCTCGAAGAAACCCATGTGTGGGGATCGCTCACCGAGCCGAACAGCGTGATCTTCCAGGACAACGATTTCGAGGTGTTCATCGACCCGGACGGCGACCACCACCAGTACTGGGAAATGGAGGTCAATGCGCTGAACACCCTCTGGCAACTGGCGCTGGAAAAACCCTACCGCGACGGAGGGCCTCCCGTGTCTCCGGCGCCCATTGCGGGGCTGCGCTCGGCGGTATATGTAGAGGGCACCCTCAATGCCCCGCACGACACGGATACGTACTGGTCCGTGGAGATCGCCATCCCGTGGCGTGGCCTGGCGCCTTACGCTCCGCAGGGGGGCGTGCCACCCAAAGAAGGCGCGCAGTGGCGTATGAACTTCTCCCGGGTCCAGTGGCAGCACGAAATCCACGCAGGCGCGTACCGCAAAAAACCCGACACGCCGGAGGACAACTGGGTCTGGTCCCCGCAGGGCGTGGTGGACATGCACCGTCCCGAGCGCTGGGGCTTCGTGCAGTTCACGCGGGCCCGGCCCGGAGAAACCGCGTTCCGCCCGGATCCGACCTTCCCGGCGCGCGAGGCGCTCATGGCCGTGTACTATGCGCAGCGGGCCTTTTTCAAGACACACGGACGCTGGGCAAAATCCCTGAAGGAACTGCCGGGCGCTCTGACGGAAAACATCCGCCTGACCTCCGGCCGCAAAGGCTGGGTCGCGGAAATGCCCGCCGAAACGGCTGACGGGCGCCCGTGCACGGTGCGGGTGGACGAGGTGTCGCGGATGACGGTGGAGAAGGAGTAACTCAAGCCGAAGAAACCCTAATCCGACCCTGTTCACCATTGTATATAATTCCCCAGGTTTTCCGTATAATTCCCCCTCTTTTTATATGGAAGCGTATTGTTATGATAAGACACCTTTCCTGCTTCGCAGGCGCCAGAATGCGCCGAGTAGCGACAGGAGGGCTTGCACTCGCCGCCTTGCTTCTGTGCCCCGTTGCCCGGCCCGGTAGCCTTGCGCATGCCCAAATGCTCGTGGGTAATCTCGACGAGTACGACAAAGCGTACGGTAGTCTTTTTTTTCATGATTATGCCCAGGCATTTACGACGGGCGACCACGCCAACGGGTATACCCTGACCAGCGTTGCAATCGACTTATTCGTTATAAGCGCCCCGCCCTTCCGGTACAGCGTTAGCCTCTGGACGGACAACGGTGCTGGCGAACCCGGAAGCATGGTGGGTTCCCTATCGCCGCCGGCACAGTTATACGAGCTTGGCCACGATGCATTCGCGGCGGACAATATCGACCTCGAGGCGAATACGACCTACTTTGTTGTGGTGGATGGTTCTGAAGACTACAGAGCCGCATTGAAACTAAAATCATCGAACGCGGAAAACCCTGGCGCCGCATCGGGATGGAGCATTGGCGACGAAAGCCTTTACAGGGGGCAATCTCTTGATTCCGGAGGCTGGCAGATTCGGGACGATCCCATGCAAATCCGGATCAATGGCTCTGCAAGGTCGACCCCTATCCCGCCTGCCCCCACTACCCCTAGGGTCGTATGGCCCTCGCCGCGGC
>VXPQ01000048.1 GCA_009839485.1 Bacteroidetes bacterium SB0662_bin_6 | reverse complement strand
TCTTTGTGGGTTTGTCGTTTTTTTTTTCTTCCTGCCGCTGTGGTGGGATATTTTTTTGTTTTGGGTGGGGGCTCGCCCGGGGGGGGCGGGCCCGGGGCCGCCCCCCCCCCCCCTTCTGTGTATTCCTCGCGATAACCTGCCTGGACAGCGAGGATTTTGACACGGATTACAGGGAAATTCCAAAAACGAGGTAGCTCTTTTCGTGCGTCGGATTCAGTATGTAGGAGACGCTTACGGGCAGCTCGAACTTATCCGTGATCGGGATGCTCTTCGAGGCGCCCAGCACCATGTCGATGATGCTGAACCCGTCGGTTGCGTAAAACGCACTCTTTCCTGCGGAAGCGCCGATCCCGAACGACATTTCCACTTCGCCTACGGTGAAGGGCACCGACGCATTGAGATACAGCGAATTATCCACATCGTTGTGGGCCATATATGCGGCATAGAGTGTCACTGGGAAAGAATCTGTGCCTCCGAACGAGACATACGGCTCAATCCAGTGCGCTCCCTCACCGTCGCCGCTAAAGTCGAAGAATCCGATGGTTTCCTCGTCTTCATGTTCATCGTGGTCGTGGTCATGTTCCTCGTGGGTAGCATTTGGGAAGTAATAGTCGGTAATCCCCACAGAAAAAGCGCCGGCGGAATACCCGATCCACAGGTCGTGTTCGTTGGCGTCGGCCGAACCCGGATTCGTGGCGTATGACGCCCAGGTTCCGATCTCCAGTCCACCGTGACTGAAGGCGAGTGAGGGCTGGACGCTGGCGGATTCACCGAAATCGAAGCCCCTCCATACATAACGGCTTACGATATCGGCGCCGAAGCTGAATTCCTGCGCGGAAGCCGGGAGGGACCAGGAAAGGGCGAATACCAGGGCAAGGATGGTAAGAAGTTTCTTCATGACGGGTAACCGGTGTGGTTGTTTGTGATGCTATCTGGGTGCAGGGTATTCGGCGAGGCGTCGAACGGATCCGCGTTCGCGACCATCCTTGCAAAAAGGGCGGTGTCGGCAAGGGGCAACGCCATGCCACATTTCCGGAATGAGTTTTTGGCAAGCAGTGTCATCTTTATTGCTGATAAGCGAAGATGCCTCACCGAAAACACCTTATTAAATTAGGGAATAAAACCCCAATACTTCAATAGGTGATCTGAATAAAACCGCTTTCCCGAATATTCTGTTTCAAAAAAAGCGCTTTTTTAGCCTGCTACGGGGCATGAAGTGTTTGTGAAGCCGTGGGGCGGGCATTTTCGTAATGAAGAACTTGCAAAACATCGGTTTTTTTACTTGATAGGTTTGCCCGAAATTGCGTTATTATATGGCTTGTAGCGTTAGTTGCCTTGTTACGGAGGATCGTTTGACGGGCAGAGGGCGTATATACACGTTACGAATACGAAAGACATAGGGCAGGCCAGCTGTCCAATTATGGATCGGACCATGACGCAACACTCCCGCACAAGGATAACGCTTCGGCGTACAGGCCAGGACATTTCCCGTGTCCTGCGGGGAACGGCATGTGTTGCCGACGGACAGCTTGCGTCGGTTGTTCTCCTCCTGGGTCTCATTATTATTACGGTTTAGCCCGAACCGGCCGATCCTTCGCACCTCTCCAGTATGCATGATGGCATCAATCGGACAGTGAAGGATTGGCCTTCACGCCGCACATTAACAAGATGCCCATGCACGCTCTCGAAGAAACCTACCTGAACGCTGAAGCCAGCGGTTCGTATTTTAGCAAGTCTACCCGGAGGGTTCGTTACGTGTGCACGATTTGCACATTGGGCGAACCACTCACCGGGGCGCCAGATAACGAAAGAAAAAAACCGGTCGGGATCAATGTCTGATATGCAAGGAAGCAGCATACCGCAACATGCGCCGTCGGTTAACGGCGCGCCACGCATGAGCGGTGCGGAGATTTTTCTGCGTTCGCTCGATGCAGAAGGTGTGGAAGTGGTGTTCGGTCACCCTGGGGGAGCCGTCATCAAGATCTATGATGAGATGGCTCGCATCAAGCCGAAATTCAAGCATGTGCTGGTGCGGCATGAGCAAGGCGGCGCCCACGCTGCCGAGGGATACGCCAAGGCGACAGGTAAGGTGGGTACGGTGCTTGTAACCAGCGGACCCGGCGCCACCAACACGGTTACCGGTATTGCGGATGCCTACATGGATTCGGTACCTATTGTCGTTTTCACCGGGCAAGTGCCGACCCAACTCATCGGGAACGACGCGTTCCAGGAATGCGATACGATAGGCATCACCCGCAGTATCACAAAGCACAGCTTCCTGGTGCGCGATGTCCGGGATCTGGCCCCGGCTGTGAAGAAGGCCTATTACATCGCCCGGACGGGACGGCCCGGCCCCGTGGTCGTGGATTTGCCCAAGGATGTGCTTCTGGCGGAAACCGAATTCGAATACCCGAAGGAGGTCAATCTGCGTGGCTATCGTTTCAAAGACAAGGGGGATGACGCCAAAATCCAGCGCGCCGCGGCCATGATTGCCGAGGCGAATAAGCCTCTGTTCTATGTGGGCGGCGGGGCCGTGAATTCGAATGCGGCAGACGTGTTGACCCGGATTGCCCGGAAGGCGCGCATTCCGGTCACAACCACCCTGCACGGACTCGGAGCGTTTCCCGAGAACGATGAGCTTTCGGTGGGTATGCTTGGTATGCATGGCACATGGTACGCTAACATGGCGGTGCAGAACTCCGATCTGTTGATCGCTGTCGGAGCGCGGTTTGACGACCGGGTGACGGGTAAACTCGAGTCCTGGGCGCCGCATGCGAAAATCATCCATATCGATATCGATCCGTCCTCGATCTCCAAGAATGTCTACGTGGATTGCGCCATTGTAGGGGATGTACTCGATGCGCTCACCCGCCTTGAGCCTTTCGTCGAGGCGTGTAATACCGGAGAATGGCTCGAACAGGTGCAGGCCTGGAAGGAAGAATGCCCGCTGATCTACGACCAGGGGGACGGGCGCCTCCGTGCGCAGTATGTACTCGAGCGTCTTCGTCACCATACGCAGGGGGAGGCGATCGTGGTCACGGATGTGGGCCAGCACCAGATGTGGGCGGCCCAGTATTTTCAGTTTCTGCATGCGCGCACGCACATCACGTCGGGCGGCCTCGGTACGATGGGTTTTTGTTTTCCCGCGGCGATGGGCGCTGCGTTCGGCATGCCGGACAAGACGGTGGTTTCGATCAGCGGCGATGGAGGCTTCATCATGAATGCACAGGAACTATGTGTCGCCGCCGCGCACGGGCTGCCGATCAAGGTGGTCATCATAAACAACAATTTTCTGGGCATGGTGCGGCAATGGCAGGAGCTGTTCCACGAAGAGCGCTTCAGTCATACCGATCTGTCCGATACCAACCCGGACTTCGTCAAACTTGCAGAGGCGCATCACTGCGTGGGCCTGCGGGCGGAGACTCCGGATGAAGTCGATGAGATTATCCGGAAGGCATGGGCCGTCACCGATCGTCCTGCTGTGATGGAATTTCGTGTCACCAAGGAGGAAATGGTATTCCCGATGGTTCCTGCGGGCGCCTCCACCAACGAAATGATCACGAAGCGTCTGACGCCTGACGCCTTCGTATGACGAACATTCCACAAGGAAGTCGCCATGAGTGAGCACGACACACTGACACCGCAACAGATTCTCCGGAAGAAGGCCCAGGGCGAACCCATAGGGCCGGGCGAGCGAGCGCACCGCCACCGGCATATTATTGCCGTTTTGCTCGAGAATTCGATTGGGGCGCTGAACCGCGTCATCAATTTGTTTTCTGCCCGCGGCTTCAATCTCGAAAGCGTGACGGTCGGCGAAACGGACGAACCTTCGGTTTCCCGGATGACCATCGTCACGACGGGTGAAGGCCGCATCATCGCCCAGGTGAATCGTCAACTGGACCGGTTAGTCGATATCCTGGAGGTGGTGGATCTGACGTCAGAGGAATATGTCGAGCGCGAGTTGTGCCTGCTGAAGGTTACGTACAACTCCGACAACCGGGTCGAACTGCTTGACACGCTCAAGATTTTCAATGGCAAGGTCGTGGATATTACGACAGACACGATGACCTTCGAACTTGCCGGGCCCACCAAGAAGATCAATGCCTTCATCGGGATGATGAAACGTTACGGCATCGAGGAAATTGCGCGGAGTGGCCGTGTGGCCATGAAGCGGGCATTGCTTTTCGGCGACTGAGCCGATTTTTCGCAAGGGCCGCAAGCGGCCCGTACCTGACACCTGCAAACGAGAATATCACACAGATGGGAGTTAACGTTCACTATCGGGCCAATCCCGATCTCGTCCGGTCGCGGCGCGTCGCCGTCATAGGATACGGAAGCCAGGGGCATGCCCATGCCCTGAACCTGCATGACAGCGGCGTTGACGTGGCGGTAGGGCTGCGCGAGGGCTCTTCATCGCGCGCGGAAGCCGCTGCGAAAGGCCTGCGCGTCATGAATATTTCCGAGGCGACCGCATGGGGCGATCTGGTTGTACTGCTGGTGCCGGATCAGCATCAGAAGCAGGTGTACGAGGCCCACATGGCTGAGCATATGACGCCGGGTAAGTCCCTGGTTTTCGGGCATGGTTTCAACATTCACTATGGGCAGATCACGCCGCCGGAAGGGGTGGATGTGTTTATGGTGGCCCCGAAATCGCCGGGCCATCTGGCGCGCCGCGTATTCGAGGAGGGCAAGGGGGTGCCTTGTCTGGTGGCTGTCGCGCAGGATGCCTCGGGCGCTGCACTGGATATGGCGCTGAGTTATGCGGAAGGCATAGGCGGCATCCGGGCCGGGGTCATCGAGACAACCTTCAAGGATGAAACGGAAACCGACCTTTTCGGGGAACAGGCTGTACTCTGCGGCGGGGCCGAAGAACTCATCAAAGCCGGGTTCGAAACGCTGACGGAAGCCGGGTATCCTCCCGAGTTGGCGTATTTCGAGTGCCTGCACGAACTCAAGCTCATTGTCGATCTGATTTATGACGGTGGGCTGGAATACATGAATTACTCGATCAGCGATACGGCCGAGTACGGTAACTACACGCGAGGCCCGCGGATCATTGATGCCTCGGCTCGCGAGCGTATGCGGCAGATTCTCGCCGAAGTGCAGGACGGAACGTTTGCCGAAGAATGGATTGCGGAGAATGAAGCCGGAGGCAAGCAACTGCTTGCATTGCGCGGCAGATCCAAAGAGCATCCGATCGAACAGATCGGCAAGCGCCTGCGCGGCATGATGAGTTGGCTGCGCGGCGAACAAAAAGAAGAAGTGCAAGCTGTATAGATTTTGCCTGGTAAGAGAACATACCGCATTGCCTGTTTGCCGGGCGACGGCGTCGGGCCGGAAGTTACCCGTGAAGCGCTCCGTATCCTTGCGGAGGCGGGCGGGCGGTTTGGTTTCAATGTGGTGTCCGAAGAGTTTCCCGTAGGGGGAAGCGCCATCGATGCATTCGGTGTGCCCTTGCCGGAAGCCACGGCAATAGCCTGTCTCGAATCCGACGCCGTGTTGCTTGGGGCTGTTGGAGGGCCTGCCTGGGATGATCTTCACGGTGACCTGCGCCCGGAGGCCGGTCTGCTGCGTCTGCGCAGGACGCTCGGCGTATATGCGAATCTGCGCCCGGTGACCGTGCCGGATTTTCTGGCCGGCGCTTCACCGCTCAGGCGAGAGGTTGTTGCAGGCACGGATATGCTGATCGTGCGCGAATTGACCGGCGGGATTTATTTCGCGGAGCCGAAGGGACCTGTCGAGGGCACGCAGGGCAAGGAAGCCCTCAATACGATGCGTTATTCGGAAACGGAAATAGAGCGTATTGCGCATGTGGCTTTTACCTGGGCGCGCCGCCGCCGCAGCCGGGTCACGTCCGTGGACAAGGCCAACGTGCTGGAGGTCTCCCAACTGTGGAACGATGTGGTGACCAAGGTACACAGGGCTGGCTATCCTGACGTGGAACTGGAGCATTTGTACATCGACAACGCGGCCATGCAGATCGTGCGCCGGCCATCGGACTTTGACGTGGTGGTGACGGCGAACCTTTTCGGCGATATCCTTTCTGATCTGTCGGCGACGTTACCGGGCTCGCTCGGCTTGCTGCCGTCGGCTTCGGTGGGAGGCTCCACAGGATTGTTTGAGCCGGTGCACGGGAGTGCTCCTGACATTGCGGGCGAGGGGAAGGCCAATCCTGTAGCAGCGGTGCTCAGTGCCGCCATGATGCTTGAGGAACTGGGTGAGGCGGATGCGGCAACGGCAATTCGCGAGGCGGTGAGCGGGACCCTCTCGGCGGGCGTACGCACGGCGGATATGCAGGAAGAGGGTTGCAGGCTGGTATCCACCGAGGAGATGGGTGCGAGCATTGCCGACCATGTACGGCATGCGGCAAGTAAGGAACAGACCGTGGAGGTGGCCGCATGACACGCTGCACTGTACGGATTGGCTGTGTTGATTTTCTTCGACTTACAAGGCGCCCGACGCAATATGGGCGGGACGACTTCCTGTCGTCGACGCATCGGGCGCGTGCGATAGCCCCTACGCACCACTTGTAAAAAGGAATCGTCGAGGAATTTTTCCAATGAAAGACAAAGTAACCATATTCGATACGACGTTGCGCGACGGCGAGCAGGCGCCGGGCGCATCCATGACGATCAATGAGAAGATCCGTATCGCCCGGCAACTCGTGAAGCTGAACGTGGACGTGATCGAGGCGGGCTTTCCCATTTCGTCGCCGGCCCAGTTCGAGGCGGTGGCGAGCATCGTGCGCGATGTACAGGGCCCCGTGATCTGCGCGCTTGCCCGTGCACTCGAAGACGATGTACATGCCGCCGGCAAGTCATTGTCCGGCGGCCAACGGACGCGGATTCATACGTTTATCGCCACCAGCGATATTCACATAGACGCCAAGTTCGGCAGTGACAAGTACGGCAGCACGCTCTCGGAGAAACGCCGGAACGTCGTGCAGATGGCTCGTGAAGCTGTACAACTGGCGCGGACGTATACCGATGATATAGAGTTCAGCACGGAGGATGCGGGCCGCACGGATCACGGGTTTTTGTGCGAGGTGATTGCTGCCGCGATAGAGGAGGGCGCCACCACTATCAACATTCCGGATACGACCGGCTATTGCACGCCTACCGAATATGCACGCATGTTCGAGGCGGTTCGCAAAGGCGTACGGTCTACAAAGAATGTGGTGCTCTCGACCCACTGTCATGACGACCTCGGTTTTGCTGTGGCCAATTCCATTGCGGCCGTGTGTGCGGGTGCCCGGCAGGTCGAGTGTACGGTCAACGGCATTGGCGAACGGGCCGGCAATGCCTCGCTGGAAGAAGTGGTGATGGCGTTGCGTGTCCGGCATGAGCAATTCGGCGTCGACACGGACATAGACGCCACGCACCTTACCGAAACAAGTCGCATGGTGTCCGTGGCGACGGGGTTTCCGGTCCCGCCGAACAAAGCCATTGTGGGGCGCAATGCCTTTAGCCACGAGGCAGGTATTCACCAGCATGGCGTGCTGAAGCGCCGGGATACCTACGAAATCATGCGGGCGGAAGACGTGGGCCAGACCAGCGAACAAATCCGTTTGGGGCGGCATTCCGGACGCCACGGCTTTTTCAGCCGTCTGAAGCGGATGGGCCTGCATGTCGAGGAGTCCCGGAAGGACACGCTCTATCAGTTATTTGTTCGCCTTGCGGATCGCAAGAAAGAAATCCACGATGCGGATCTGATTCACCTGGTTCAGGGGAATGCGGAGCATGCGGTTTTACAGCATTACCGGCTCGACAGACTGTCCGTTAAGGTCGCTACCGGTAAGCAGCCGAAGGCTGAGGTAGAAGTATTCAATGTTTCTACCGAGAAGCGGTTGACTGCGCAGGGGACGGGCGATGGCCCTGTGGATGCGGTGTACCGCGCCATCAACCATGCGCTTGGCAGTTCGCACAAACTGGAGAGTTATTCTATTCGATCCGTTTCCCAGGGGGCCGGAGCCATTGGCGAAGTGACGGTGCTTATCCGGGAAAGCGGAGCCTTTTTCAGAGGGCAGGCGCAAAACACGGATGTGATTCGGGCATCTGCGGATGCCTACATCGATGCGCTCAATAATCTGGAAACCTGGCGATCCGACGAGGAAAACATGACATTCGTGGGCAATGGCATCATGAGTTCGTTCGAGGGAGGCGTAGCATGACGATTACGGAAAAAATACTGGCGCGGCACGCAGGTCGGGATCGGGTGGCGCCCGGGGATAACATCTGGGTGGATGTGGACATCCTCATGACGCACGATGTGTGCGGCCCTCCGACCATCGATATTTTCCGCCGCGAATTCGGAGCCGATGCGGTACCGTGGGACAAGGAGAAGCTGGTGATCATTCCTGATCACTACATCTTCACGAAGAACCACCACGCGAACCGGAATGTGGATTTGCTTCGGGCCTTTGCCGCGGAGCACGATCTCCCGTATTACTATGATCCGGGGACGCCGAGCTACAAGGGCGTATGCCACATGGCGCTTGCCGAGGAAGGGTTCAACGTGCCGGGTTCACTGCTGATCGGCACGGACAGTCACACGTGTACTTCCGGTGCGTTCGGCATGTTTTCGACCGGAGTGGGCAACACGGATGCTGCACTGATCATGGGCACCGGCAAGATCTGGCTCAAGGTCCCCGAAACGATGCGATTCGTGTTCGAGGGGTCTCTCCCTCCTTATCTCATGGCGAAGGACCTCATCCTGCAGGTCATCGGCGACATCGGAACGGACGGGGGCACCTACCGTGCGCTCGAGTTCGACGGGGAAGCGGTTTACGATCTGCCGGTCCACGAGCGCATGACGTTGACGAACATGGCGATCGAAGCAGGAGGAAAGAACGGGATCATTCCGCCCGACGAAAAAACCTTCGAGTACGTGCGGGCGCGCACCGATACGGAGTTTGAGCCTGTCTACGGCGATCCCGATGCCCGGTATCATACGCTTAAGACCTACCGTGTCGAGGACATCGAGCCGCTTGTGGCGAAGCCGCACAGCCCGGACAACCGGGCGACGGTGTCGGAAGTGGTCGGGACGCGCCTGGATCGGGCGTACGTCGGCAGTTGCACCGGCGGCAAACTGGAGGATTTTGTGGCGGCGGCGAGCATCCTGCGGGGGCAGGAGGTAGTCATCGACACCTACATCGTGCCGGCGACGACCTGGATCGGAAAGCAGTTACACACGACGCGTGTCGAAGGCGACACGCTGTACGAAATTTTCGAACGGTCCGGTTGCAAACTGGGCCAGGCTTCCTGTGCGGCATGCCTCGGCGGGCCGTCGGATACGTTCGGCAGAACCCACGGCACGGAAGTCGTGATCTCCACGACGAACCGGAACTTCCCCGGACGCATGGGCAGCAAGGACGCTTCCGTATATCTGGCCTCCCCCTACACGGTGGCGGCCTCGGCGCTTTCCGGAGTCATTACGGATCCTCGCGAGGTGCTGGTATGAAAAAGATGATTACGGGAACGGCCTACGTAGTGGGCGACGCCATCGATACAGACCAGATTATTCCGGCGGAGCACCTGGTATACAGTCTGTCCGATCCGGAGGAGCGCAAGTATTACGGGCGCTATGCGCTCAGCGGCGTACCGCAGGATCAGCAAGGACTTCCTTACGGAAACCGTCCGTTTACCGAGGAAGATGCGTTCGAGAGCGCCTATACGATTGTGATAGGCGGTTCGAATTTCGGGTGCGGGTCTTCGCGGGAGCATGCCCCGTTTGCATTGCAGGAAGCCGGATGCACCGCTGTGGTGGCTGAGAGTTACGCCCGCATCTTTTACCGCAATGCGGTGGACGGAGGGTTTATCGTTCCGTTCGAGTCGATCGAGCGGCTGGTCGAGCGCGTGCGCACGGGTGATCTCCTTGAAATAGATACGACGCTCGGCAAGCTTGCCAATCGCACGACCGGAGAGGAGTTTTTGCTCAAACCGCTTGGGGATGTGGCCGAGATACTGAAAGCGGGCAATGTTTTCGAATTCGCAAGACAAGCCGGATTTATGCCGACCTGACGCATCGAACAGGGTGTGTCCCGTTGCAGGTTGTTGTCAGAGGTGACACCACATCGGGCAATCAGAAGCCAAATGGATACCTTCATGCCAGAACATGCCGACGAACCGGTCCTTGTGGAGCTCTTCGATACGACGCTCCGCGACGGTACGCAAGGCGAGCACGTTTCACTGACGGCTCGCGACAAGTTGCGGATCGCAAAACGTCTTGACCACTTTGGCATTGGCATTATAGAAGGGGGATGGCCTGGTTCAAATCCGAAAGATCAGGAATTTTTCGAATTGGCGCGGGATGTGGATTGGGAACAGGCGCGCATCTGTGCTTTTGGCTCCACACGCCGTGCGCAGTACGCGCCGGAGGACGATCCCAACCTGCAGGCCATGCTGGCAGCGGATACCCCGGTGGTTTCCCTTTTTGGCAAAAGCTGGACGCTCCATGTGGAAGTGGCCCTGGGCGTGACCAGGGAGGAAAACCTTGACCTGATCTGCTCTTCCGTAGCATACCTGAAGGCGCACGGAAAGCATGTGGTATACGATGCAGAGCATTTTTTCGACGGGTACCTGAATGACCGGGTCTATGCGCTGGAGACGCTGGAGGCCGCAGTGGCAGCGGGGGCGGACGTGTTGGCTCTGTGCGACACGAACGGCGGTACGCTGCCACACACGCTGGGGCGAATCGTCCAGGATGTGGCGGATCGCTTCGATGTGGTGCTCGGCATTCATGCACACAATGACGCCGGATGCGCCGCGGCCAATTCGATCATAGCGGTACAGGCCGGCGCACGGCATGTGCAGGGGACGATCAATGGGATCGGAGAACGCTGCGGCAACGCGGATCTGACCGCGATTGTCCCGGGACTCCAACTCAAACTCGGATACGCGTGCGTAGCGCCGGACAGAATGCGTGAACTCACGGATCTCTCGCATTTCGTATACGAGGTGGCGAACCTCGATCCGGTGGGGCGATCGGCGTATGTGGGTCGGAGTGCATTCGCCCACAAAGGCGGCATCCATGTGTCGGCGGTGATGAAGGAACCGGCGGCCTACGAGCATCTCATGCCCGAACAGGTCGGTAACAAGCGCCGGGTGCTCGTGTCTGATTTATCCGGTCGCAGCAACGTACGCTACAAGGCGCAGGAACTGGGCCTTGATCTGGGCGAAGCGGACGAGGCGGCCCGCGCCGTAAAGCGCATCAAGGATCTCGAGCATCTCGGGTATGAATTCGAAGGCGCCGAAGCTTCATTCGAACTGTTGCTCCGGCAGATTCAGGGCGAGGAAACGGAGTTCTTTTCTCTGGAGCGACTTCGGGTCCAGAGTGAACTCAGCGATGCAGGTGCGGATACCACCCAGGCAACGGTGGCTCTTCGCGTGGATGGCCGCAGGGAATTACTCGTGGCCGAAGGAGTAGGGCCGGTAGATGCCCTGTCGAACGCATTGCGCGGCGTGTTGACCGCCTTTTATCCGAGCCTCGAGCAGGTGCATCTTGCCGATTACAAGGTGCGCGTGGTAAGCCCCGAAGACGGCACGGCGGCGTATGTCCGTGTGCTTGTCGAGCATAAGAACGGGAACGAGACATGGAATACGGTGGGGGTGTCCACCAACATTCTGGAAGCAAGCTGGCAGGCTATTGCAGATGGTATCCGGTATGCGCTGATGCGGGAAGGCGCCAGGCCGGTCCGTTCCATGAAGGAAGCCCTCGTTGGCCAGGATTGAAGATTGAAGAAGGAGGCAGTACCGAAGCATTATGCAGTTACCACGTATCCGCGAAGGTCTTTACGATTCGTTTTACGAGCACGACGCGTGCGGCGTCGGTTTCGTTTGCAATGTGCAGAACGAGCCGGTCCACGATATTGTGCAGAAGGGACTGGAAATGCTGAACAACCTGTCGCATCGCTCGGCATGCGGATGCGATGACCGGACAAGCGACGGAACGGGAATTCTTCTTCAGATGCCGCACGAATTTCTGGCGCCCGTGCTGAAAGAACTCGGCGCCGGCGTACGCGCCCCGGGGAAATATGCGGCCGGCATGGTTTTTTTACCCCGGGACGCCCGTGCGCAGACATTTTGCAGGAATATCGTCGAGGAAACCGTTCGGGTGGAAGGACAGGAATTTCTCGGATGGCGCCGCGTACCGGTTTCTCCGGATTCCGTGGGGGAAGCCGCCGCAGACATGCAGCCCGAACTCTGGCAGGTGCTGGTAGGATGCGGCGAGCAAACCGTGGATCAGGATGCGTTTGAACGCAAACTGTATGTGATCCGCAAAGTGGTTGAACATACCATAGCAGGGGCGGATATACCGGAGACGAGCGAATTTTATATCCCCTCGTTATCCTCGCGTACGATCGTGTACAAGGGGATGTTATTGGCCGACGACCTGCCCGGGTTTTATCCGGACCTCGTTGATCCTCGCATGAAAAGCGCGCTTGCGATGGTGCATGCGCGATTTTCTACGAATACGCTGCCGCAGTGGCCGCTGGCGCAGCCATTCCGCTTCTTGTGCCACAACGGCGAGATCAACACGCTCCGGGGCAATTTCAACTGGATGAATGCCCGGCAGTCGCTGTTCGAGTCGGAACTCTTCGGCGACGACATGCAGAAGCTTTTGCCCATACTGACCGAGGGCGCCAGCGATTCGGCCATTCTGGACAATGCTCTCGAACTGCTCTACTTTACGGGCCGTTCGCTTCCGCACGCTATGATGATGCTCGTGCCGGAAGCCTGGGAATACACCCGGGAGATGAGCGAGGAGAGGCGCGCCTTTTACGAGTACCATTCCTGTTTGATGGAGCCCTGGGACGGGCCGGCTGTGCTGCCCTTTACGGACGGCCGGTACATTGGCGCTATTCTCGACCGGAATGGCTTGCGGCCCTCCCGGTTTACGGTCACGAAAGACGGCCTGGTCGTTCTGGCCTCCGAGACGGGCGTCCTCGATATAGATCCGGCCGATGTGGTGTCGAAGGGGCGCTTGCAGCCCGGCAAGATGTTTCTGGTTGATCTGGAAGAGCACCGGGTTATTGAAGACGAGGAAATCAAGCAAAGGCTGGCCACCCGCCGTCCCTATATCGAGTGGCTTAGGGATCACGCCGTGCGCCTGCAGGATTTGCCGGATTACGGAAGACCGGCACGGCATTCTCCCGAGGAACTCCATGTTCTGGAGAAAATGTTCGGCTACACGCTCGAGGACGAGCGCCTCCTCATGAAGCCTATGGGGCTGTATGGAAAGGAAGCTCTCGGTTCGATGGGGGACGATACGCCCCTCGCTGTATTGTCGGATAAGCCGCGTCTCCTCTACGATTATTTTCGCCAGTTGTTTGCCCAGGTGACGAACCCCCCACTCGACGCGATCCGTGAAGAGATGGTGACCTCCCTGTTCACGCAACTGGGCGCCGAGCGGGACCTTTTCAAGGAGACGCCGCAGCATTGCCGCAAACTGATTCTGAAGCAGCCCATTCTTTCGGATCGGGATCTTGCGCGTCTCCCGAATTCGGGAATCGAGGAATTGAAGACACAGAAGATCGACATCGTATTCGATGGAGACAGCGGGGGAGAGGGCCTCCGGAAGACGCTCGATCATCTGTGCGATGAGGCGGAGCGGCTGGTGCGCGAAGGACGGTCTGTGCTGGTATTGTCGGATCGGGCCGCCGGCCCGAATCTGGCGCCTATTCCGGCATTGCTCGCTACCGGCGCTGTACATCATCGCCTGATTCGCAAGGGCCTTCGCACCCGCGCTTCCATCGTGGTGGAAAGCGGAGAGCCTCGGGAGGTGCATCATTTCTGCACGCTTATCGGGTACGGCGCCGATGCGGTAAACCCGTGGCTGGCCTTGCAGGTGATCGAACGCTTGCTCGGGGAAGAAGAGATTTCTGACACCGAGGCAAGGGTCAGTTACATGAAATCGATCGGGAAGGGGATTCTCAAAGTCATGTCGAAGATGGGCATTTCCACGGTACAGAGTTACCGGGGCGCCCAGATCTTCGAGGCGGTCGGCCTGTCCCGGGATCTTATCGACCGGTATTTCACGGGTACGGCAAGTCGCATAGGCGGCATCGATCTCGATACGGTTGCCGAGGAGACGATGATACGCCATCGTCAGGCCTGGCCGGACCTCCGCCTTGTGTTCTCGAATGGCCTGGACCCGGGCGGACGTTATCTCTGGCGCCGCAACGGCGAACACCATTTGTTCAATCCCATGACGATTGCGCGCCTGCAGCAGGCGGTCCGCTCCGGAGAGGCTTCTACCTACGAGGAATATTCCAGGCAGGTCAACGATCAGACCCGGCAGCTCGGCACATTGCGCGGGTTGCTTGTGCTGGACGAAGCGGGGGCAAGCCCCGTGCCGCTCGATGAAGTGGAACCGTGGACGGAGATCGTCAAGCGGTTCAAGACAGGCGCCATGTCGTACGGGTCCATTTCGAAGGAAACCCACGAGACGCTCGCCATTGCCATGAACCGCATCGGGGGCAAGAGCAACACAGGCGAAGGAGGCGAGGACCCGGAACGGTATGATCGCCGCAGCGAAAAGCGGAGCGTGATCAAGCAGGTGGCCTCGGGGCGTTTTGGCGTGACCATCGACTACCTGACAAGCGCCGACGAGATTCAGATTAAAATGGCCCAGGGGGCCAAGCCGGGGGAAGGCGGCCAATTGCCGGGTGAAAAGGTGTATCCGTGGATTGCGAAGACGCGCCATTCGACTCCGTATGTAGGGCTCATTTCCCCGCCTCCACACCACGACATCTATTCGATCGAGGATCTGGCGCAGTTGATCCACGATCTCAAGAACTCGAATCCGGACGCACGGATTACGGTCAAACTGGTCTCTGAGGTGGGGGTAGGCACAGTCGCCGCCGGCGTGGCCAAGGGGAAGGCCGATGTCGTGCTGATTTCCGGCCACGACGGAGGGACGGGGGCTTCTCCGCAAACCTCCATCATGCATGCAGGGCTTCCCTGGGAGCTTGGCCTGTCCGAGACGCATCAGGTGCTTGTCCGCAATGGGCTCCGGAGCCGTATTCGGGTGGAATGCGACGGACAACTCAAGACCGGGCTCGACGTAGCGGTCGCTTGTCTGCTGGGGGCGGACGAATTCGGCTTTTCTACGGCGCCGCTGGTGGCGATAGGCTGCATTATGATGCGTAAATGCCATCTGAATACGTGTCCTGTCGGTATCGCCACCCAGGATCCGGAGCTCCGTAAGAAATTCGAAGGGCAGCCGGAAGATGTAATCAATTATTTCCACTTCGTTGCGGAAGAATTGCGCGAGATCATGGCCCGTCTCGGGTTCCGCACGGTGGAGGAAATGACCGGACAGGTGCAGCGGTTGAAAGTGCGCCCGGGTATCGATCACTGGAAAGCCAGGCATCTGGACCTTTCCCCGATTCTCGTGAAGCCGGAGGTACCCGAAGCGCTGCGCAAGTTCCATACCACAGAGCAGGATCACGGCATCGACAAGGCGCTGGATCATCGCCTGATCGAAATGGCCCGCCCGGCGCTCGAAACGAAAACCCCGGTTGCGTTCGATATC
Source organism: Bacteroidetes bacterium SB0662_bin_6 (assembly GCA_009839485.1). Taxonomy (NCBI): domain Bacteria; kingdom Pseudomonadati; phylum Bacteroidota; species Bacteroidetes bacterium SB0662_bin_6. The sequence continues at coordinate 53,942 of VXPQ01000048.1, read as the reverse complement.
GCTATTCGGAATATCAACCGGACGGTCGGAACGTTGCTTTCCGCCGAAGTGAGCAAGCGGTATCCGATCACAGGCCTTCCTGACGATACGATTCGTATCAATATGGCCGGCTCCGGGGGGCAGAGTTTCTTCGCCTTCGGGGCTCCGGGAATAACCGTCCACCTGAGAGGCGATGCGAACGATTATTTCGGCAAGGGGCTTTCCGGTTCCCGCATAATCGTCCAGCCGCCGGAAAATGCCGGATACGATGCGCACAGCAACATTATCATCGGCAATGTGGCGCTGTACGGGGCCACGAGCGGGGAAGTGTTCGTGCGCGGGCGCGCCGGCGAACGTTTCGGCGTGCGCAACAGCGGTGTGCATGCTGTGGTCGAAGGCCTCGGCGATCACGGGTGTGAGTACATGACCGGGGGCCGCGTGGTCGTGCTTGGCCCCACCGGGCGCAATTTTGCGGCGGGTATGAGTGGAGGCGTGGCGTACGTGCTCGACGGCACCCTGGAGTTCCGGACGTTACGCTGCAACGGCAAGATGGTGGATATCGAACGGGTGGAAGACCCTGCCGACATGGAGGAACTGCATGCGATGGTGGAGAAGCACTATCGCCTTACGGGCAGCTCCGTTGCGGAATGGGTTCTTGAAAACTGGGAAGCCTCGCTGGAAGAATTCATCAAGATCATGCCGGTCGAATATCGGAATGCCCTCCTCCGGCTGGAGGAAGAAGCGGGGCAGGCGATAATACCGGAGCATGCCGTCGTATAGACAGGGGTTTACAAGGGATCGGAAGTATATGGGTAAAATAACGGGATTTATGGAGTATCCCCGGGAGTTGGCCCCTCGTCGCCCGGTGGAGGAACGCAAGCGGGACTACCGCGATGTGTACCTGGAGCTTCCTGTCAGAAAGGTGAAGCGGCAGGCCGCGCGTTGCATGGATTGCGGGGTGCCCTTCTGTCAGGCAGGGTGTCCGCTCGGCAACATCATTCCGGACTGGAACGATCTGGTATACCAGGATGAATGGGAAGGGGCGTTCGAGCGGTTGCGCGCGACGAACAATTTTCCGGAGTTCACGGGCAGGATATGCCCCGCTCCTTGTGAATCGGCCTGCGTGCTTGGCATCAACGAGCCGCCTGTAACGATTGAGCAGATCGAAAAAAGCATCTCGGACAGGGCCTGGAAGAACAACTGGTATGCACCGCGCCCGCCGGTGGAAAGGACGGGGCGAAAGGTGGCTGTGGTGGGATCGGGCCCCGCGGGGCTTGCCGCTGCCGACCAGCTCAATCGGGCCGGTCACTCGGTTACCGTGTTTGAACGGGACGACCGCATCGGCGGGCTCCTTCGCTATGGCATTCCGGATTTCAAGCTCGAGAAATGGATCGTGGATCGCCGGATCGACGTGATGTGTGAGGAAGGCATCGAGTTCATTACGAATGCCGAAGTGGGCAAGGATTACCCTGTGACCGCTCTCGATGATTTTTGCGCCATAGTGCTTGCCGGAGGGGCTACGAAGCCGCGCGATGTGCCGGTTCCGGGCCGGGAGTTGACCGGCATTCATTTCGCATGGGATTATCTCTGGCGGCAGAACAAGATCAATGAGGGCGACGCCATGGATCATGTGGAGCCGATCACGGCTTCCGGCAAAGACGTCATTGTGATAGGCGGCGGCGATACGGGAAGCGACTGTGTGGGTACCGCCAACAGGCAAGGGGCCAAATCCATCACGCAATTCGAGTTGCTTCCCATACCGCCCGAAGACCGCCCGCCTCATCAACCCTGGCCCTTCATGCCCATGGTTTTCCAGACGAGTACATCGCACGAAGAGGGGGTGGATCGCCATTGGAGCGTACTGACGAAGGAATTCTGCGGCGACGACGGGCTCGTGCAGGAACTGCGTACGGTGAACGTGCGGCCGAAGAAGGATGCTTCCGGGCGTCTGCGATTCGTGGAGCAGCCCAATTCCGAGCACCTGTGGCCAGCCGATCTCGTGCTTCTTGCGGTGGGCTATGTCGGGCCGGAGCCGGATGGCGTGATTGCCCAACTCGGCGTCGAGCTGGACGACCGGGGGAATGTCCGGACGGACGAGAACTACATGTCATCGCGTCCCGGCGTGTTTGCGGCGGGAGATATGCGCCGGGGGCAGTCGCTCGTGGTGTGGGCTATTGCCGAGGGGCGGGAGGCTGCCCGCGGCGTGGATGTTTTCCTGCGCGAGGAAGCGACTATGCTGCCTGCAAAGGGGGGAGAAGACCTGCCGATAATACGCTGATCCACGACATTAACACATTCTCTAACAACATCTTATACTACTTGATATAAGGTAAAGATTTATATGTCGCTTCACCCTGTAGATGTTTTTGGTCCGGCTTCCTTGTCCAATCTTGGGCCGGGATTCGACGCGCTTGGCCTGTGCATTTCCGGGATCGGGGATGTGGTCCGGGCGCGCCGTACGGAATACCCGGGTATCCGGCTTAAACATGAGCCGGGCGCCGTGCCCTGGGAGGTGCTCGAAGATTCCGCAAAGAACACCGCAGTCATTGCGGCGCAGGGCGTATTGAATCTGCTTGGCACGGACGAAGGGGTCGAGCTTACGCTCACGAAAGGGATTCCGCTCGGATCCGGCATCGGCGGTTCTGCGGCCAGTGCAGTGGCCGGCGCCTGGGCCGTGAACATGCTTTTCGGAAGGCCTTTTGCAAAAGAAGCTCTTGTCGAGGCCGTACTCGAGGCCGAAGACATCGCTTCCGGCGGGCGGCATGGGGATAATGCGCTTCCCGCCTTGCTGGGGGGACTTATTCTGGTTTCGTCGAGCGATGCTGCCCGCTACAGGCGTATCGAACTGCCCGGCCCGCTTCATATTGCGCTTATTCTTCCTGCCGTGCAGGTGCTCACCAAGCAGGCCCGTGACATGTTGCCGGACCGCGTGTCCCTCAAGGACGCTGCAGGCAATGCTTCCGAACTGGCGTTTCTGGTGGATGCGTACCGGTGCGGTGATTGGGAAACCGTTGGGCAATGCATGATGCGGGATCGCCTCGTGGAGCCGGTGCGTGCTTCCCTGGTGCCTTGTTACCATGCCGTGCGGAGCGCCGCCCTCGAGGCCGGTGCATTCGGATGCGCCCTGACCGGCTCCGGACCGGCCATGTTTGCTCTTGCGCCTTCCGCGGATGAGGCCGTTTCGATACGGAACGCCATGCTGGCGGCAAGCGCATCCGAGCGTGTCGAAGCCGAAGGAGTGATAGCCGAAGTGAACGATACGGGCGTAGTCGATATGGTAGAGCACAGCGTGCGCGCGCAGCAGCCCGCATAGCGAGTTCATGGCGATTCCTTACCGCAGCACGCGCAGTACGACAGATACGGAAAGCATATCGTTCGGGGAAGCGCTCTTGCGAGGTCTGGCGCCCGACGGGGGCTTGTATGTGCCCCAAAATCCGCCTCGCATATCTTTTGCACACATCTTCGAGGGAGATACGCTCCCCGACATGGCCTGCAGGGTGTTCGCAGGCTGGATCGGCGACGAAGTTTCCGCTCCCGATCAGGAACGCATTGTCCGGGATGCACTCGATTTCCCGGCGCCTCTTGTGCCGCTCGCCCCGACAGGAGGCGGACCATGGAGTGATACCTTCGTGCTGGAACTGTTTCATGGTCCCACGCTCTCCTTCAAGGATTTCGGGGCGCGGACCATGGCCCGCTGGATGGGCTATTTTCTGGCGCGGCGCGGCGAGAGAGCGACGATTCTTGTGGCTACATCGGGCGATACGGGCAGCGCCGTGGCCGACGGGTTCGCCGGGCAGGAGCGGATCCGGGTCGTACTCCTCTATCCGAAGGACAAGGTAAGCCCGGTGCAGGAACAGCAGTTGATTGCGGCAAGGCCGGGCGTACAGGCGCTCCGCGTAGCCGGGGATTTCGACGACTGCCAGCGCATGGCGAAAGAAGCGTTTGTGCATCCGGCGTTCGCCGGAGCAGGCCTTTCTTCCGCCAACTCCATCAATATCGGTCGCTTACTGCCGCAGATGATGTATTATGTGCTTGCGGCGAGCCGGTTTCCTGCTGAAAACCCATGGTTTTGCGTACCGAGCGGCAACCTCGGTAACCTGACAGGGGGAGTGCTTGCCCACTTGTCCGGCTTGCCGGTGGCGGGCTTTCTTGCGGCGCACAACGCCAACGACTTTTTCCCCCGCTTTCTCTCCGGAGAAGACGCCGGATTCGCCCCCACGATTCGAACCCTTTCCAATGCGATGGATGTCGGTGCACCCAGCAATTTCGAAAGGCTCCAGGCCTTGCTGGATCGTCCGGCCATGCAGCGATTGATACGTGCGGAGCGCGTGCTCGACGAAGATACGGTTGCGTCCATGCAGCGGGTCTATGAAGCTACCGGCTATGTGGCCGATCCGCACACTGCCGTGGGCCTCGAGGCGGTACGCCGCCAGCGCGCACTCGGCGCGCTGCAGGGGCCGGTTGTGGTACTTGCTACGGCGCATCCGGCCAAGTTTCCGGAAACGGTGCATGCTGCGCTCGATTTCGAACCCGATGTGCCCGAACGACTGGCGGCGATCGGGGCGCAGGGTGCGGCGGTCGAGGAAATCCTGCCCTCTATGGAGGCCTTGCGTCCGTATCTTGTGGCATAGTATAGGGTACTCCGGGTTTTGCGGACTTAATCAGAGTATCCTGATAGTAAGATCGGCAGCACCGAAAACAATACATCCTGTTCCTTGCCGGTTTCTTCGCCCGATATCCAGTCCGATATTCAGGACCCCCTTCCCATGCCATTCTACTTCGATGGCTGGAACCGGAGGCAACTTCCGCATGCCCAGGCGCTGTGGGATTTTCACCAGGCGCTCACATGCCCTACCGTGTTGCTTTCTCTGCCGTCCGCTGTACCGTCCGGCTCCCCTTCCGGCGCTTTTTTCGACGAGGAAAGCGATCGTATTATGGTCGGAAAACTGCTCCGTGTCGTCCCGGAAACGGTGACGAAGCAGGCGCTTGCCGCATGCGAGGCGGAGAAATTGCCCCGCGCATTGCTGGCCGAGCAGGTATCGGCAGCCCGGGTATGGGCGGGGCCTGCGCGCTTTCCGGACGATCGCGCGGTCAACGGGTTCATGGATCAATGGGTTTGCCCGCATGCCCGTTTGCTCGCCCACCTTGCAGGTATTTCCGGGTCGTGGCAACGCAGCTACGTGGATGAATTGGCCCAGGGATTTTTCTGGACGGGCCGTCTTATGGCTCTGAAACGAGATGTGTCCGAAGGGCGTTTTTTCATTCCCGAGACGGATCTTGCCCAGCACGGTGTTTCGCACGAGCAACTGCTTGAGGGACGGGTGGACGAGTCCATGAAACGGCTTTTGTGGAAACAAACTATTCGGGCCAAGAACGCCTTTGCGCTGGCCGAGCCCCTTGCCCTTGAATTGCCGCGCCGCAAGGCAGGCGCGTTCAAGCGGTGGTGGCTCGGCGCGCTGGAAGTTCTGCACGAAATCCGCCGTCGTGAGTACGATGTATGGGCCAGACCTGTTGTGCTTTCGGGCCGGAGCCGCATGCAGGTCCGCATTCAGGCGAGATTCGGACGCACGACCTTCCGTTCACGCGGATAATTTCAGGAAAAGGGAATGACTACGTATCGCGATGCCGGGGTAGACATCGACGCAGGCGAAGAAGCCTTGCGCCGTATCAAGCCGCTTGTGCGGGAGACCTTCACGAGGGGGGTAGCCGCGGATATCGGCGCCTTCGGCGCCTTCTTCGAACTGGGTGACGGGTATGACCGCCCCCTGCTTGTCTCCTCGGTGGACGGGGTCGGCACGAAACTCAAGGTAGCGTTCCGTACGGGACGCCACGACACCGTGGGCCAGGATCTGGTCAACCACTGCGTAAACGATATTGCCGTGTGCGGCGCCCGCCCGCTGTTTTTTCTGGATTATTTCTCGACGGGGAAGCTCGATCCGGATGTGGCCGAAGACGTGGTTCGGGGCATGGCGATCGCATGCAAGGAGAACGAATGCGCGCTGATCGGGGGGGAGACGGCGGAGATGCCGGGTCTTTACGGCGAGGGCGAGTACGATCTCGCCGGGGCTATCGTGGGCGTGGTGGAAAAGGCGCAGATCGTCGACGGATCGGCCATCGAGGCGGGGGATGTACTACTGGGCCTGCCCTCGACCGGTTTGCACACGAACGGCTATTCGCTGGCCCGCGCCGTGTTGTTTTCGCACTTCGATCCCGGGGATCGTCCGGAGGAACTGGGCGGGGCGAGCGTCGGCGAGGCGCTGCTTGCCGTACACCGGTCCTACCTCAGACCCATCCGCGCCCTGCTCGAACAGGGTATGGGCAGGGGCTTCGTACACGTTACGGGGGGTGGCATTCCCGGCAATACCCCGCGCATCATCCCGGACGGCCTGACCTTCGACATCGACTACGACGCCTGGGAGCGCCCGCCTCTTTTCCGGTTGATTCAGGATCTTGGCAACGTCCCGGAAGACGATCTGCGGCGCACGTTCAATCTGGGCATGGGACTGCTTGCTGTCGTGCCGGCAAGCGAGGCGGATCGCGCCATGCGCATTCTCGAGAACCTCCGCGAACAACCCCGGAAGATCGGGGAGATTAGGGCCTGTTAGCACTATGCAGCGGCGCTCTGCGGGCCCTGGTTCGTTGTGACAGAGTTGCCCGGGGAAGAATTATTTTTTAAGAGGCGCTTGTTGCCCCTTGCCCGGCATGCGCTCCTCCTTTGCAATTCTCTTTCGATGCGCTATATTGGCGCAATAGTCCAACCATGGGGCACACAGTGAATGTCCCGCACTGAATGATCGACACTTGCCGGAGCAGCGCATTGCGGCGCAGGACTCCGTGCACTTCCACTATTTGGCAACACGGCAACACATCGATACGGAGAACCATGCCCAGGAAATCGTTTGCTTTTTTGATCGCACTATCCGCTATGCTCCTGTCGCCGTGGTCTGCGTTGGCGCAGACCGAGACCGATGCGGAAAGGATACTTGGAAGGTGGGAATTGTCGGCAATCGAGGACGCTTCGGGGGACCGGTCCGCGGATCTCGCTTTGTACGTGTTTAACCTTACGTTTCATGCAGAGGAAGACGATACGCTGAAAGTAGATTTCCTGATTGCAACGGCAGGCGACGATGCGGGAGACGGGGATCCTGCTGAAGGCACCTATGCAATAGCCGAGGACGTGGATAGCCTTTCGATAACCATCCCGTCGAGCATTGGCCCTTTCAATATATCTGCCGCATATACGTTCGAAAGCGACACCACGATGACGCTTTCTTTGAATAGCTTTTTAATGAATATCGCTCTGAGCTCGGTAGAAAGCTTGATTGAGGACTTCGTCGCGCCTGAGCCCTATGACCTTAGTGGGCCCCTTCTTTATACCTTCATCGCTGTGGACGAGACCGACGTAACGTCCGTCACCCGCGCGGGCGAGCTTCCCGAAACCTCGACGCTGTCCCAGAACTACCCGAATCCGTTCAATCCGTCCACGGAGATCGTCTATTATCTGGACGAGTCCGGTCCCGTACGTCTTGAAGTGTTCGATATGGCCGGCAAACGTATCGCAACCCTTGTGGAGGCCGTGCTGCCGCAAGGCGAGCACAGGGCCCGGTTCGACGCCGGGGGATTGCCGACCGGCGCCTACGTATACCGTTTGACGATCGGCAGCGGTGCGAAGACACTGACAAAAACCATGACGCTTGTCAGATAGGGCGGATGAAGCTCCAGACTTCGCTGGTGCATGCGGGCGATCGCAAGCGGCTCGGCGACTACATCCCGGTGGCGACGCCGGTCTATTCTTCGTCGAGTTTCTTCTATGAACGCATAGAAGACCTTGCCGCGGTGTTTGCAGAGGAACGCGCCGGCGAGGTGTACTCGCGGATAAGCAATCCCAGCGCAGGGGCGCTTGAAGAGCAGATCGCCGCGCTCGAAGGCATGGATGGAGCGTTCGCCACATCCTCCGGGATGGGGGCGGTACACCTCGCTATCATGACATCGCTCCTGGATCGCCGTCAGTCCATTGTGGCCGCCGATGTACTCTACGGGGGCAGCCTCGAACTGCTTGCAAGCGTACTGAGGCCGTCGGGGATCGATGTCCGGTTCTGCGACTTTTGCGACCTGGAGGCGGTGCGCGAAGCCGTACGTGAAACCCGTCCCGCGCTGCTCATCACGGAAACGTTGTCCAATCCGTGCCTGCGCGTTGCGGATCTGGACCGCCTTGCAGACATCGCCCACGACGCCGGCGCGCTTTTTCTCGTGGACAACACATTCACGCCGCTGCTCATCAAGCCCATAGATCATGGCGCCGACATGGTCATCCACAGTGCCACCAAGTACCTCGCAGGTCATGGAGATGTGCTGGCCGGCGCGGTGGTTGCCCAGAAAGAACACCATGAAGCGCTCGGGCAAGTGTACAGGTGTCTCGGTCCCAATCCGGGGCCGTTCGAGGCGTTTCTGGTCATGCGGGGGATCAAGACGCTGCCGCTGCGTATGCGGAGGCATTGCGAGAACGCGCGACTGGTGGCCGAGCGGCTGACCGGGCATCCGGCTGTCGAGCGGATCCTGTACCCGGGGAGTTCGGATCACCCGGACGCGGATATCGTGGCGAGGCTGTTTCCCGAGGGACAGGCAGGCGGCGCCGTGGGGGTCGACGTGCGCGGAGGGCAGGACGGCGCCTACGCTTTTCTGGACCGCTTGCATCTTGCCGCTACGTCGGCCAGTATCGGGGATCTGACTACGCTGGGGCTGCACCCGGCCAGCGCCACGCACCGGATGCTTTCGCCCGAGCGGCGGGCGCAACTGGGCATCACGGACGGATTGGTTCGCCTGTCCATCGGCGCGGAGGACATCGACGATATTCTTGCGGACCTCGAACAGGCGCTGGAAGCCGTATGAAACAGAGCACGCTCGCCATTCACGGGTGTATGCCGGAGCGCGGAGATGCGCCGTACTCTCCCTCGGCCCCTGCCATCGAATTGGCGGCCAGTTTCCATTACCAGCGGGCGGCGGACATGACCGCGGTCGCCAACGCGGAAATGGAGGGCTTCGTTTACCAGCGCTACGGCAACCCGACTGCCGCGGCCCTGCAACGCCAGGTGGCTTTGCTGGAGGGCGGAGACAGCGCACTGGCGTGCAGTTCGGGCATGGCCGCCTTGCACATCGCGCTGCTTACGGCGCTCAGGGACCGCCCGACTTCCATTCTGACCGCAGAGGTGTTGTTCGGAGAGACCTTCCAGCTCCTGCAACTCATGGAACAGCAGGAGGTGATTACCCGCTATGCGGACCCCTGCAATCCGGAGGCGTTCGAAGCGGCGCTCACGCAAAGCGACACGGGATGTATCCTCGTGGAGACCGCCTCGAACCCGCTTATGAGGGTCACGCCGCTGGACGCCATTTGCGCTATGGGCAAACGCCATGGCGTGCCTGTCGTGGTGGACGCCACCTTCACCACGCCCATTCTGAGCCGTCCGTTCGATTTCGGCGCCGATATCGTCATGCACAGCGCTACCAAATACCTTGCGGGTCATGCGGACGTGCTGGGCGGGGTGACGGTCTGCCGGGAGTCCCATGCGGACTGGATGCAGGAGTTGGGCCGCCATCTGGGTCCGAATCTGGGTCCTTTTCATTCGTTTTTGACCATGCGGGGCATCAAGACGCTGCCGCTGCGCATGGAAGAACATTCCCGGAACGCCTTGCATGTGGCGCGGGTGCTCGAGGAGCATCCCCGGGTCGGGGCAGTGCATTATCCCGGACTCGACAGCCATCCCGACAAGGCGGTTGCAGACAGGTTGTTCGCCCGCGGTCCCGACGGCAATACCTTGTACGGCGGCATGGTGAGTTTCGAAATACGCGATGCCGACGAGGCGGCCGTTTTCCGGTTCGCCAATGCGCTGCAACTGGTGGTTCTGGCAACGAGTCTCGGCGACGTACACTCGTTGATGACGCATCCGGCTACTACGACGCACAAGAACATCGGAGAAAAACGGCGGGAGCGACTGGGTATCGGCGACAATCTGGTGCGGATTTCGGTGGGTATCGAGGACCCGGAGGACATTGCGGCGGACCTCGTGCAGGCGCTGGAGCGGGTGTGAAGGAGAATCCCCTGAAGCGGTACTAAACGAATCCAACGACGATGACCCGAACCGCAGTGAGCCGAACCATTGACGCCGCCCCCGAAGTGGTCTTTTCTATCGTGTCCGACATCTCCAACTACAGCGAGGCCGTGCCGCATCTGGTGCGCGTGGAGTTCCTGACTGACCAAAAGGTTGGCGTGGGAGCCCGGTTCCGGGAAACACGTGTGATGCGGAGCAGGGAAGCGACCACGGAAATCGAGGTCACCGAGTTCGTGGCGAACGAGCGAGTCCGCATGGTATCGGACGAGGGCGGGACGATCTGGGACACGGTGTTCACGGTGACCCCATTGGGCGATGGTGACGGCACCCGGCTCGACATGGTGATGGACGCGCGTCCGTACAGGATCCTGTCGCGCCTGATGGCGCCGCTCATCAAGGGCGTCGTCGCCAAGGCGATTGCAGCGGATATGGATGCCGTGAAGGCGTACTGCGAGGGTGGAGGCGCCTCCGTTTCGCCGTCGTCGTGACGGGCGATCTCCACCGTTTGCACGAGGAGCTTGTGCTCCGTTAGGTCTCTCCCGTACACCCTTCCGGAAGCCGGAGTCGACGTGGTTACGCACGTGTAATCATTGTCTCCATACGGTGCTTTCCGGAAACCTGCCGGGCCGTCCGGCGTGTTCATAAGTACCCGAAGCAACTCCTTGCTTTCTTCGCGTCATGCTGTCTCTCGCGGTTATTCTGATTCTGAGTTATCTGGTGGGCTCCATCCCCGGCAGTGTTTGGGTGGGCCAGTGGATGCACGGCGTGGATATCCGTTTGTACGGGAGCCGCAATGCCGGAGCGACGAACGTTTTCCGGGTGCTTGGATGGAAAGCGGGCATGCTTGCCGCGCTCGTGGACCTGGGGAAAGGGCTGCTGGCCGCGGGCGTGATCGCATCGCTTCGCCTGGATGCGCTTCCTGCGGGGTTCGCCGTCTGGCAAATGGAAGTGGTTGTGCGGCTTCTGGCGGGCATAGCGGCCATTATCGGACATATGTATCCGGTGTGGGCCGGTTTTCGCGGAGGCAAGGGCGTAAACACCGCCGCCGGGGTCCTGTTTGCCCTGACGCCGGCCACCATGGGGATTACGCTGGGCGTTTTCCTGATCGTGCTCCTTTCCTCGCGGTACGTTTCGGTAGCGTCGATTTCGGCGGCCGCGGCGTTTCCGTCCGTGGTAGCCATTCGGCGCTATGTGTTCGATATCGAACGGGTCGACCCGAGCCTGCTCGTTTTCGGGATTGCGATCACGGTGGGCATCGTCCTTACGCACCGGACCAACATCCGCCGATTGCTCAGGGGAACGGAGAATCGGATTCGTTCCTTCCGCCCGGCGAAGGGCATGAAAGGCCGTGGCGAGTTGTAGCGAGAGGGCGTCATGGTGACCAGACGCATCGCCATGCTGGGAGCGGGTAGCTGGGGGACCGCGCTCGCTATCCTTCTTGCAAAATCGGGCCACCATGTCGTGCTTTGGGCCCGGCGCCCGGAAGCTGCCGAGGCCATGCGCCGCACGCGGCGGAATCCTACCTATCTTACGAGCGCCCTGCTTCCGGACAGTATTTCCATTACGTCGGATATCCGCGAAGCCGTGCAGGATCGCGACATGTGGGTTTTCGCCATGCCCGCACAGGCGGTGCGCGCCTGCGCCATGCAGGTGAGGGAGGAGACGGGGAACGATCTGGTCTACGTATCGGTGGCCAAGGGTATCGAAATCGGTTCGCTGTATACGACGACCGGCGTGCTTGCCGATGTATTGCAGTCTGTGCCGCCGGAGCGGCTGGGAGTGCTGTCGGGTCCCAGCCATGCCGAGGAAGTGGCCGAGGAGAAGCCTACCACGGTGGTGGCCGCCGCCCGTTCCGAGGATACCGTCGCCGAGATACAGTCCGTATTTGCCGCGCCGCGCTTTAGGGTGTACCGCAATTCTGACCTGCTGGGTGTCGAGATCGCCGGTTCCGTGAAGAACGTCATGGCGCTGGCGGCCGGCATCGGAGACGGGCTCGGGTACGGCGACAACACCAAGTCAGCTATCCTGACCCGTGGGCTGGCTGAAACCCAGCGGCTGGGTCTTGCGATGGGCGCCAAAGAGAGCACCTTTGCGGGCCTTGCCGGACTCGGAGATCTGGTGGTGACCTGCATGAGCCGGTACAGCCGCAACCGGTATGTCGGCGAGCGCATCGGTCAGGGCGCGAGCCCGGAAGCCATTCAGCAGGAAATGAACATGGTGGCGGAAGGGATGAGCACCGCCGATTCGGTGTATCGGCTTGCAGGCCGGTACGATGTGGAGATGCCCATTACCGAAGCGGTCTATCACATCCTTTTCGAGGGGATGGCGCCCCGGGACGCCGTGGAAGGGCTCATGGCGCGGGGGTTGAAGCAAGAGGGGTAGGGTTATAAATCCAGCGTCATCTGCACAATCCCCATGCGGCCTATCTGCGGCGAGCCGGGGAATTCACGGTGCCGTTGATCCAGCACATTGAACAGGGACAGATTCGTGCGCAATCCGGACACATAGTCGCCGAGATCGTATCCGGCGCCGACATCCAGCAGCGTATGCTCCGGCACGGGCCCTGTGTACAAACCCGATCGAACCTCGAAGCCCCCGGTATGCCGCACGGATGCATGGACGCTCCAGTTGCCGGAAGATTCGTAGGCAAATCCGCCCTTGACCTTCGTAGCAGGGGCATTCATGGACAGTTCCAGCGTTTCTTCCTCTTCGCCAAGCTCGCCGGCGTCAAAAAAATTGTCGCTGACCCAGGACAGGTTTCCGAAAACGCGCAGCCGGTCGCCAAGCAGCAACTCGGTGGACACGTCCATGCCGTAGTATTCGATCTCCCCCATGCTCCGATAGGTCATCAGAAGCTGGCCGGGTACCATGTTTTCCACAGGCTGCACGATGGCAATGGGCGTATTCTCCGGAAGAAACGCCGCAAAGTCGGGCCGGGCAAGCTCCACGATGAGCGACGATATGTCGTCTGCCGAGAATCCTACCGCCTGCAAGGCCGCATGCAGGGTCTCATTGCCCGCGATTCCGTCGGCGAGCGCCGCTTGCAGGTCGCCGAACAACAAGTCATGATTGGGCACCAGCACGAAGGGCGTCTCTACCCGCAACGGGCTGACGAAATTCTTCCGCCGGGCGTAATACCCGTCCACGGCGAACAGCAGCCGTTCCCCTAACAACCCCTTGTATCCTACTTCGAAGATCTCGCTGGACGTGTATTCCAGGGAAGGGACATCCACCACGTCGCGCGTTATGCTATTGGGGTCAATCCCGCCTGTGCTCGGGTCCAGATAGCCAAGGTAGGAGGGCGTCAGGCCCGTTACGGTGATGCCCCCGTTCGGACTGAGCAGGCCGATAAACTGGTTAATGACAGGCACCGGAAGGTTCAGGCCTTGCCCGGCCAGCAGCGTTTGCAAGTCGGATGCCGGAATGCTCGAAAGCAATCCGTATATCTGACTATAGAGCAATTCGAGGGGGACGCCTACGGGCACGGGGGCCCCGAAAATATCCGGTACTATGCTGGAGGCGATCAGGCCGCCCTGCGCATCGCGCTGGAAAGTGAATCCGTCCAGTGATCCCCGGGCCTGGATCGTAAGCGGTCCGGCCGCGCCCGCATTGATATCCAGAAAAAGGTTCGTCGTGCTGGGCGAAGCGAATGCCCGGTTGAACGTGGCGCGAAGACTATGCGCGGGACCCGGTTTGAAAACGAGGGCGGCCCGGGGAGAAAGCTGCGTCCCGTCGAACAAATCGTGCCGGTCCGCACGCACGGCGAGGGTCGCATTCAACATTGGACTCAGCCGAACGACGCTCTGGAGATAAGCGCCTGTCTCGGCGAATCGGTCACGATCGTCGTTACGGCCAAAGATCGTGGACTTCGTAACCGGGTTGGTAAGTTCGTATTCCGCGCCAACTATAAAACGGAAGCGCTCGTCCAGAAGATCGAAGTCGTACTGCCCCTGTACATTGACGAGGGTCGACTTGTCCACCACATCCGGGACCGATCCCTCCCGATAGACAAAGGAATCGCCCGCATCGTTGAAATTCGCATAGGCCTGGGCGAAAAACCTTCCGGCGTCGAGGCGAAGCTGCCCGTACGTATATCCGAACCCTTCGCCCTGAATCGTACCGATCGATGAAAGCCCGATGGTCTTGACCGCCGAAAATCCGCCATTGGCCGTCAGCGTGACGTTCGAGCGAGGCTGCCAGGAAAGCAGACCCGACAGGGTATAGTTATGGTTATTGTAATCGACGGGAAGCGCCTCCTCTCTGAACGTGCCGAGTTGTATGGCATCCAGGGGATCCTCCGGATCGAAGGCAAAGTCGTTGGCGCGCTGAAAATCGGCGACGACCTTGTAACCCAGCTTGCCGCCCGCAACCCCTGCATGGCGCAGAGAGGCGGTCAATGCATTACGCAACCCTCCCCCCACACGCACCGTCGTGCCCGGATGGGTGAACGGATCCTTGCTGATGAAGTGGATCACTCCGGCATCGACCCCGGCGCCGAAGAGCGCCGATCCCGGACCCCGGACCACCTCGACGCGCTCCAGATCGATCTGGCTGATCGGCATCAGGCCATAATGGTTCAGGCCCAGGGATGCCACGGCCGCCCGCCGGTAATCCGTCATGACATACGTGGCGCCGGTAAAGACGTTATTGAACCCTCGCAGCACGATCTCATGCCGGTTGACGCCCGTTTGCGCCACATCCACCCCGGTTACATTCCGAAGCAACATGGCGGAGGAGGGCAGGGCCACGCTCTCGATCTCTCTGGTATCCAGGACGGAGATCGAGGCCGGGGCGTCCAGCACCTTCTCGGAGGCGCGCGATGCGCTCACGACCACGGCATTGAGATCGAAGCCCGTCGGGCGCAAAGCCACATCCGCCGTGAGCGTTCCGCCGGGCTGTAAGGATACCTGCCTCTGCTCCTCCTCATATCCCACAAAACGCACCGAAAGCATGTACGTGCCGGGAGGAATCCCGGAAATCTCATACGATCCGTCAGCGCCCGAAGCGGCGCCTGCAATCACGACGCCATCCAGCAGCAACACCACATTGGCGTCTTGCAGAGGCGTCTCCGACGATGCGTCCGTAACGACGCCGCGAATCGATACGTCGGCTTGCGCCTGCGCCGATCGGGGCGCGAACGCACCGAATGCAAGAAAGCAGAACAGGGATGTAGCGAGCAGATAGCGCAGCATGGCTTCTCCGTTTTGATCCGTTTGACGTAAACTATCCATATAGGGACACTCCGATGGCAAAGTCAACTTTTTTATGTAATTCCCCTGCACAAGGAGGTAAAGGGGGCGCAAGCAGTCGCAATGCTCCGATTCCCGCCCATTTCGGCGCCAGGCGATGCCTGAAACCCTGAGCCGACCGTGCAAAAAATGGTAGCCGCAAATCGCCTTTTTCCACTGGAATTTCCCGTCCCTGATTCGTACCTTTCACCATATGGGGCCGTTATTGCCGAGACTGCCGCCTGATACAGGCGCTACATCGCAGAGGAACGCCGCTATGTTGCAAGGTAACGATTACCACGGACGCCCGCAATATTTTATCATTTTATATCCGTTATTGTGCCGGGTGTCTCTGCTCCGGGAATCCACCCGGCATGTTTCTTTCCTTCCATACACCCCCTGAACCCTTCCTGAACCCCGCCCCGCACCTCTCCAGCGCCCTGTAAAGCATTCCCCAATGCCTATCGTCGAAACCATATCCCTGCAGGAAACGACCCGGGAGCGCTATCTGAGCTACGCGCTCTCCGTCATCATGAGCCGCGCCCTGCCGGATATCCGCGACGGCCTCAAACCCGTGCAGCGGCGCATCCTCTATGCCATGTACGCGAACCTGCGGCTTACCCCCGACGCCCGGTACCGCAAGAGCGCTGCGGTGGTGGGCGAAGTGATGGGCAAGTACCATCCCCACGGCGACACGGCCATTTACGACGCCATGGTGCGGATGGCCCAGGATTTCTCCCTGCGCGATCCGCTGGTGGACGGGCACGGAAATTTCGGCTCCATTGACGGGGACAACCCCGCCGCCATGCGCTATACCGAAGTCAAGCTGCGTGCGCTGGCTGTGGAGATGCTGGAGGAGATCCGGCAGGACACCGTGGATTTCCGTCCCAATTTCGACGGCAGCTACGACGAGCCCGTGGTGCTCCCGTCGCGTGTCCCGAATCTCCTCGTCAACGGGGCGGACGGGATCGCGGTGGGCATGGCCACGAAAATCCCCCCGCATAACCTGCGGGAAGTAGCGGATGCACTGGTTTATCTGATCGACCATCCGGAAGCGTCTGTCGAGGAACTGGCGCAGCATGTGCCGGGGCCGGATTTCCCCACCGCCGGACGTATTCTGAATACGCCCGCCGAGTTACTGGCGATACACCGGAACGGGGAGGGGGCTGTGGAATTGCGCGGCGACTACGGCATGGAAGGGAAGAGCCGGATCGTGATCACCTCCGTTCCCTACATGGTCAACAAGGCGGCGCTTGTGGAGAAAATCGCCGAGCATATCGTCAACGAGCGGGTGCCGCAGCTCTCCGATGTACGCGACGAATCGACGGAAGACATCCGCGTGGTGCTGGAGCTTCGGCGGGGCGCCGATCCGGAAGCGGCCATCGCGTACCTGCTCCGCCACACCGACCTGCAAAAGCGTTACCACGTCGATATGACGTGTCTCGTGCCCACGGAGAACCCGCTGGTCCCCGCTCCGAAGAAGGTCAATCTCGCCGAGGCGCTACGGGCCTTTCTGGCCTTCCGCCTGGAGGTGGTGGTGCGCCGCCTCCGCTACGCGCTCGAGCGGCTCGAACGGCGCATTCACATCCTGCGCGGTTTCGAGAAACTGTTCGACGCCCTCGACGAAGCCATCCGGCTTATCCGTTCGTCTGCAGACCGGAAGGATGCGGCCGGGCGACTCATGCACCGGTTCGATCTCGATGAGGAACAGGCCGACGCCATCCTCGAAATCAAACTCTACAGACTGGCCCGGATGGAAATCGAGGAAATCCTCCGGGAACTGGAAGACAAACTGGCGCGCGCCGCGGACGTGCGCGCCATCCTCGAATCCGAGGACAAGCAGTGGGGGCTCGTGCGCGCCGAAATCCAGGCGACGGCCGATGCATTCGGGACGGACCGCAAGACGCACATTGCGGGCCCGGACAAGGCCGTCGAATACGCTGCCGAGGATTATATCGTCGCCGAGGACTGCTACGCCATCGTAACGCGGGACGGATGGATCAAGCGGCAGCGTACGTACACGGACATCGACAGCATCCGTGTCCGGGAAGGCGACAGCGTGGGGTGGATATTGCCCGCCTCAACCCGCGGCTCGGTGGGTTTCTTCACCAATTTCGGGCGGTGTTATTCGCTCCGCGCGGACACGTTGCCGAACACGACCGGGTACGGAGATCCTGTCCAGAAATTCTTCGATTTCTCGGATAAGGAGCACGTTGTCGGGGTCATTTCGTTCGACGAGCGGGCGCTTCCCAGGCCGATCGCCGTGCCGGACCCGGATCCGGAACTGTTTCCGAAGAACGGGCATGCCGCCGCCCAAACGGATCCGCTTCTCGTGGCGATCACCGTCAGCGGGCAGGCCGTGCGTCTGCCGATGGACAGTTTTGCGGAGCCCTCGACCCGAAAAGGCCGGACGTACGCCAAATTGGAAAACGGGGACGAAGTGGTCGGCGCCGAACCGGCGGCGGGGGACGAAAACGTCTGCATGGCGTCCAGGGCCGGGTATGTGCTGATTTTTCCCGTGTCCCAGATTCCGGTGTTCAAAAGCGCAGCGAAAGGAGTTATCGCCATGCGTCTCGGCGCGGACGATCATGTGCTCGGCTGCACGCTTTCCAGCGCGGCCCGCGACGGCCTGAAGATCGAAACGAGCCGGGGGCGCATCGAGACGGTGCGCACCACCAAATTCGAAGTTTCCCGGCGCGGCAACAAGGGCAAAGCCATCATGAAGCGGGGGCATGTGGCCCGCATCGTTCCCGAACCGGTGGAGATACGGGTATGAGGCAAGTGCGGACATATACAGGTGCCGATATCCAGGTCCTCGAGGGGCTGGACCCGGTGCGCAAGCGGCCCGGAATGTACGTGGGCGGCACGGGCACGGCGGGCCTGCATCATTTGCTGTGGGAAATCGTGGACAACGCAGTGGACGAGGCCACCAACGGCTACGCATCCCACATCGAGGTGACGCTCCACGAGGACGGGCGCAGCGTTACCGTGTCGGACAACGGGCGGGGCATCCCGGTAGACACGCATCCCTCGAAAAACATCTCCGCCCTCGAGCTCATCATGACGACCCTGCATGCGGGCGGCAAGTTCGACCAGACGAATTACATCGCGTCCGGGGGGCTCCACGGCGTAGGCGCCTCGGTCGTGAATGCCCTGTCGGAGGAAATGACCGTGACGGTCCGTCGCGACGGCGCGGTCTGGGAGCAGCGCTACGCGCGCGGCGCCCCGCTTTGCGCGGTACACAAGGTGCGGGAAAACGGCAGGGGAACCGGCACATCGATCCATTTTCGACCCGATCCGGACATTTTCGAATCCGTGGCGTTCGACGCCGAGGCCATCGGCCAAAGCCTTGAAGTAAAGACGTACCTGAACGCCGCGCTGTGCATCGTATTCAGGAACGGAATTACCGGCGTTCGCCGCGAATACCGCCACGAGGGGGGGATTTCGGAATTTCTGACCGAACGGGTGAAAGGATTGGGCGAGCGGTCCGTGCATGAGGAACAGTTTCTGGTACGCCAGCAAGGCATGACGGACGGCGCCCGCGTGGAGGTGGCGCTGCAGTGGACGGAGGCGCCCCGCGAGCATGTCCGCTCCTTCGTCAACGGCATTCCCACCGGGGAAGGAGGCACCCATGAGCAGGGCTTCCGCGATGCGGTGCGCAGCGCCGTGCGCGCCTACATGGAAACGCACGACCTGCTGCCCAAGAACCTCGACATTTCGGCGGACGATATCCGGGAGGGGCTCGTTGCGATCCTGAATCTGTTCATGATCGAACCGCAGTTTCAGGGGCAGACCAAGGAAAAACTGAACAACCCCGGCGCCCGCTCGGTCGTTGCCGGGGCCATGCGCCTCGAACTGGAGCGCTTTCTGAATGCGCACCCCACGACGGGGGAGGCCATTGCCGCGCGGGTCATACAGTCCGCGAAGGCCCGTCACGCCTCGCGCACCGCCGCCCGCGATGTCCGCCGCAAGACAAGCATCAGCCACCGGCTCAATCTGCCCGGCAAACTGGCGGACTGCGCCTCGACGGATCCGTCCAGAAGCGAATTGTTCATTGTGGAGGGGGACTCCGCCGGGGGATCGGCCAAGCAGGGGAGGGACCGCGCCTTTCAGGCCGTGCTGCCGCTGCGCGGCAAGGTGCTCAATGCGGAGCAGCACGCGGCGAACAAGGTGCGGGAAAACAAGGAACTCTCGAACGTGGTCAAGGCGCTGGGCTGCGGCATGGGGGATGAGATCGATCTGGACCGCCTCCGGTATCACAAGGTCATCCTGCTCATGGACGCGGATTCCGACGGGCACCACATCGCTACGTTGCTCCTGACGTTTTTCTACCGGTACATGCGGCCGCTCATCACGGAGGGGTTCGCGTACATCGCGCAGCCCCCGCTGTACAGGCTGGATGCAGGCAAGGACACCTGGTGGGCGCTTGACGAGGCGGATAAGGATCGCATCCTGCGCGAGATCGAGCGGAAAGAGAAAGGCCGCCGCAACGTCATGGTGCAGCGCTTCAAGGGGCTCGGGGAGATGATGCCCGCCACGCTCCGGGAAACGACTCTGGACCCCGGGAAACGTATGCTTTTGCAGGTGCGCATTAACGAGGAGGAGCGCCTGGGCACCGAGCGCACGATCTCGGACCTCATGGGCAAGGACGCCTCCGCGCGGTTCCGTTTCATCATGAACCACGCCGCGGATGCGGACGCGCTGGATGTCTGACGAGTAGCGCGGCCTATGCCGCGTCCTGTACGACGTAATTCTCCAGTGCTCCGATGGAGTCGATAGCGATCCGGATGCGATCCCCCGATGTCAGGGTGAAATCGTCGGGCGGCACGATGCCGGTGCCGGTAAGCAGGAAACAACCGTCCGGGAAGGAATTGTCGAGAAGCAGCCAGGAAACCAGTTCCTCGATGGATCGCCGCAGTTTCCCGAGCGTCGTGGCGCCCTCGAAGGCGACGGCGCCGCTGCGTTCCACGACCAGCCGGATCGACGTATCCGGCCCGGGCGGCTCCTCGGAAACGAGAATGCACGGTCCCAGTCCGCAGCACTGGTCGTACACCTTCGCCTGTGGCAGGTACAGCGGGTTCTCTCCCTCGATGTCTCGTGCGCTCATGTCGTTGCCAATGGCGTATCCGAACGCCTTCCCCGCTGCATTGACGGCCACGGCCAGTTCCGGCTCCGGTACGCTCCAGCGGGTATCCCGGCGGATCCGCACGGCCTGGCAGGGGCCCGCCACCCGGTGCGGCGTCGCCTTGAAGAAAATCTCAGGGCGCGCTGCGGTGTACACCCGGTCATAGGCGTCGGCGGTCTCTTCGGATTCCGCCATGCGGGCGGTCCTGCTGCGCCAGTAGGTTACCCCGGCGGCCCAGACTTCCTGATGCCCGATGGGGGCGAGGAGGTCATCCGGGCGAGGCGGTTCGGTTTCCAGAGCATTGCGCGTGTACTGCGTGAGCCGCTCGCCCAGCGCAGGATCGTTGAAGAGGTCATCCCAGCCGGCATCCCGGATAGAAAAGAAGCGTCCGTTTGCTTCGACAAGCGGGCCGTCCGTACACAGATATAACCTGATAATTCCTTCCTGGGCAACAGGTTCAGTCATTTTACTAAAGTTTTTTATAAGGTTTTATAAAATATGAATGAGGCATGGGGGCCGTCGCCTGCGTACGACCGGCAATACGAACCGGGTGGAAAAAGGCTCCCTGTTGCCCTAAGGCATGCTCTGTGTCGTTCGCTTGTTACCGCCTGAAACCGTATTATCGAAATCGCTCAGGGAGTTTTTACAACGTAAGGATATATTCACAATCACACGACGACTATGGACAGGCGGCATTTTCTGGCGGCTGCATCGACCATTGCCATTCTTCCCCGGCATGTGCTCGGCGGACCGGGTATTGTTCCCCCCAGCGACAAGCTCAACCTTGCCGGGATCGGTGCGGGCGGCATGGGCGGCAACTATTTGCAAAATCTGAGCAGCGAAAACATCGTAGCCCTGGCCGATGTGGACGACAAGCGCGCGGCGCCGACCTACGAGCGTTTTCCGAACGCCCGCCGCTACAGGGATTTCCGCCGCCTGCTCGACAAGGAAGCGAATCACATCGACGGAGTGGTCATCGGTACACCGGACCATACCCATGCCGTCGCCGCGCTTCCCTCGTTTGCTCTGGGCAAGCACGTATACTGCGCAAAACCTCTGGCGAGAACCATTCGCGAAGTGCGCCTCATGACGGAAGCCGCCCGAAAGGCGGGCGTCGCCACTCAGATGAGCACGCAGCAGAATGCGCACGACGATCACCGCAAGATCGCCGAGATGATATGGGACGGCGCCATTGGCCCGGTCCGCGAAGTACATATCTGGGATAACCGCCCGATCTGGCCGCAAGGGGTGGATCGTCCTGCCGAAACGCCGCCGGTTCCCGACACGCTGGACTGGGACCTGTGGCTCGGACCGGCTCCCGTGCGTCCCTATCACCCGGCGTACGTGCCGTTCACCTGGCGCGGCTGGCAGGATTTCGGGACGGGCGCCCTCGGGGACATGGGATGTCACCACTTCGATCCTGTGTTTCGCGCCCTGCATCTTACGGCTCCGGAGACGGTGCATGCCAGTTCTACAGACGTGAACGGGGAAACCTGGCCACATGCCTCTATCGTGCATTACCGATTCCCTGCGCGGGGCGATATGCCTCCCGTTCGCCTTGTCTGGTACGACGGAGGATTGAAACCTGCGCGTCCGGACGGCCTTGGCGACCACGAACCGATGGGCGTGCCCGATCCCGGCGGCGCCTATTTCGTCGGGGACAAGGGGATTCTGCTCACCGACGGAACAGGGCATAACCCGCGGCTGCTTTCCGTTTCCGGCATGACGGATGTCGAGTACGAGATGCCCGAGCCGGCGCTCCCGCGTTCGATCGGCCATTACCAGGAATGGATCGAAGCCTGCAAGGGAGGTCCGCAGGCCGGCGCCCATTTCGACTACGGCGGCCCCATCACGGAAGCCGTGCTGCTCGGTAACATCGCTATCCTGTCTCCCGGCAAGACATTGCGCTGGGACGCCGCAGAGATGCGGATCACGAACGACAAGGAAGCGAATATTCTCCTTGATCGGACGTACAGGGAAGGATGGGCGTTGTAGTCATGTTCCGTATCTTTGCTTCCATAAACGAAACATAAGAGGCATTCGCTATGCGGCATTTATTCAGGAAGCGCCCGGGTACACTGTTTTGGATATGTATGGCCAATGCTTTGGTCATCATCCTGATTGTTATCTGGGTTCTTCGTGGCGATGCTGTGAATGCTGTGAACATGGAACAGGCCGCTTCCGTTGTTTCGGAGTCGGCAGCGGATATCATTGCCTCCGGATCGTTTACGGACAAGGGCGGTCAGGAGACCAGCGGGGCGTACCGGATCGAGGATACCGGCGAGGGGCTCCGCCTCGTGCTGTCGGAAGCGTTCCGGACGGACTGGGGCCCGGACCTGCATGTGGTGCTTACGCCCACCGGCACGCCCGAAGCCGACAACGATAATGTGATGGTGACGGGCGCCCATGTCGTGGATGAATTGCAGTCGAGATCAGGCGCTCAGACCTATGAACTGGAAGCGGACCTCGATCTCAGCCCGTTCCGATCCGTTATCATTCATTGTATCCGATTTACCCACTTGTACGGTGCGGCGCCCCTTGCGCTGGAGGAGAGCTGAAATCTTGCGTTGTCTCCATGCACCGCCATTCTGCCACCTGATCCCCCGAACCCATGATCGATCGTCGTTCTTTTTTCAGCCTGCTGGGCGCCGGCGCCGCCGGCTTGTACGTAACAGGATGCTCCCCAACCCCTGAAGATGCCCCTGTGGAAACGACACTCATAGAGCGCGTGGGCCTTGGCCTGTTTTCCATTCCTCATCTTCTGGAGGAGGATTTTGAGGGAACGATGCGTCTTTTGGCCGACATAGGCTACAAGGAAATAGAAGTCTACGGGCCGTACCCGTTCAGCGTGCCCGCCGCGCATGAAATGTGGGCGGGAATCACGCCGCAACTGGGATTCAGCACCAGCGGCTATTACGGCATGGAGCCGGAGGCCCTGCGAAGTCTGCTCGATGAGGTCGGTATCTCCGTGCCGTCGCTGCATGTCGATCTGGGTACACTGCGCGAACGGATCGACGAAACGGGCGAAGCAGTTCAGATGCTCGGCGCCGGCTATGCCGGGATTGCGGCAATCCCGGAAGAGGAGCGCACCACGCTGGATGATTACCGCCGCCTTGCAGACGAATTCAACGAAATCGGGCGGCGCGGCGTCGAACGCGGATTCCGGTTCCTGTACCACAACCACGGTTACGGATTGACGGAGATGGAAGGGTCTATCCCGATGAATGTCATGCTGGAGCGCATCGACCCGTCCGTCGTGTCTCTTGAAATGGACATCTACTGGACCGTGGCCGGTGGGGCCGATCCCATCGAGTACCTGCAGAACTGGCCCGATCATTACCGCCTCTTGCATATCAAGGACATGACCGAACTCGTGCGCTTCGAGGGCAACGGGGACAATCCGCAGGAGTGGATGGAACTCTTTCCGTTCATGGCTTCGGTAGGCGCGGGCGTGCTGGACATTTCCGCTATTGTCGCCGAGGCGAGCGCTGCCGGCGTCGAGCACTTCTATGTCGAGCGGGATCTGGCCCCCGACCCCGTGGATATGCTGCAAACCAGCTACGACTATCTGTCCTCAATCAAAGGCTAATCCCCCTTTTACCATGCTTTTTCCTGTAAAACGATACGCTGTCCACGCGGCATTATATTGCGTGACGGCGCTTATGTCGGCGGCGTTTTCCCTGCCTGTTTTTTCCCAGGGGGTCGAACGAGGCACAGTCTACGACAACCTGTCCATGCACAGCGATATTCTCGGCGGCGAGCGGAAGTATGCTGTGTATCTGCCGCCGGATTACCACATTTCCGAGCGAAGCTATCCCGTACTGTATCTCCTGCACGGAGCCGGAGACGACCAGACCGGCTGGATACAGTTCGGCGAGGTGCGGCATATCGCCGATCATGCGATTTCGAAGGGGAAAGCGACCCCTATGGTCATTATCATGCCGGATGCCTTTACAGGCCGCCTGGGCTACTTCAACACGGCCGACGGGGACTGGCAGTACGAAGATTTCTTCTTCGAGGAGCTGATGCCGCATGTGGAATCGACGTACCGGATCAGAACAGAGAAGCAATACCGCGCCGTAGCGGGTCTTTCGATGGGGGGCGGGGGCAGCTTCATGTATGCTTTGCACCGCCCCGATCTGTTTTCCTCGGCAGCGCCGCTCAGCGCGTATGTGGGGCCGTCCTCCGTGGAGGAATTCAATCGTTTTAGAGATCCCCAGGCAGCGGCGCTGTCCGACGAGGAGATCATGGCCTGGATAGCCCGGCACAATGCCGTCGAACTGGTCAAAACGCTTCCCGCAGAGGATATCGGGAGCGTACGCTGGTACATCGACTGCGGGGACGACGATTTTCTCTACGAGGGGAATTCGCTGATTCACATCGAGATGAGCCGCCGGGAGATTCCCCACGAATTCCGGATCCGGGATGGAGGCCATTCGTGGTCGTATTGGAGAGAATCGCTTCCGGAAGTGCTGGGTTTCGTGTCCCAGGCCTTTCACCGGTAAAGCTTCCGGTATGCGCCGTTTCTGAACAGTGCTGCTGTCTTTCTCCAAAGTAAGTCAGTCCTGAAACCGTTTGGCCCGAAACTGTCCACCCCCGAAATTTTTCTGCCATGACATTATTGTTTAAATACCCCTCTAAAACTGCTTGTGCGGCAACACTTTTAACCATCCTGTTCGCTGCCGGAAGGACATTCGCTGCCGGAACAGGAGGGCCGGGAGATATCGACCGGGACGGGCACGCCTCCGCGCAGCCGGACCGCCCGAATATCCTCTGGATCGTGGGTGAGAATATGGCGCTCGATCTGGGGATCTACGGGATGGAGAATGTGGCTACGCCGAACCTGGACGGTCTGGCGCGCGAAGGGCTGCGTTTCACGAACGTATACTCGACTTCGCCGGTATGCGCGCCGAGCCGCTCCGCGTTCATGACCGGTATGTACCAGACCACGATCGACACGCACCATATGCGGTCGCACCGGGACGACGACTATCGTTTGCCGGACGGGGTCCGTCCGCTGACCCATCGCCTTGCGGACGTGGGGTATTACACGGCCAACATTACGCACATCGGAGACCGCGAAGTCGGCACCGGCAAGCTCGATCTGAATTTCGTGAACGAAGGTCCTCTGTACGACACCTCCGACTGGTCCAAACTGCAATCGAACCAGCCGTTCTTCGCGATGATCAACACGCCGGAGGCGGAGTACGACATTTACGATCGCAAATCCGCGGAGAAGGAGCGCGTGCCGTGGGTCGGGGAAGACTGGCATCCGCAGATCGCTACGCCTGAGAACGTCAACCCGCCCCCGTATTACCCGGATCATCCGATCGTGCGCGAGGAATGGGCCCGCTATCTCAACTCGATTTCGGGAATGGATGTACGGGTAGGGTGGATTCTTGAGGCGTTGCGGGAAGAGGGGATGGCGGACAATACCATTATCGTGTTTTTCGGGGATAACGGACGGCTTACGGCGCGGGGCATTCATTGGGTGTGGGACGTGGGCATCCATGTGCCGATGATCATCCACTGGCCGGACGGCTTTCCGGCTCCGTCTCAATACAGCCCCGGTGGCGTGTACGACGGGGTGGTCAGCCTGCTCGACCTGACGGCCACGACGCTCTGGATGGCCGGCGTGGAACGTCCCATGAGTATGCAAAGCCTGAACTTTTTCGGAAACCGTCCCGATCCGGCGCGCACGTACGCGTTCAGCGCCCGGGACCGCATCGACGAAACGGTGGCCCGCCTCAGGTCGGTGCGCGGCCCCCGCTACCACTATATCCGGAATTACTACCCCCGCGACGGTTTCCCGACGCTCAACCGGTACAAAGAGAAGTGTTTCCTGGTGAAACCCCTTATGCGCCAGTTGCATGAACAAGGCTTGCTCACCGGGGCGCCCGCCCGGATGATGGAGCCGGTGCCCTACGAGGAATTGTACGACACGCAGGCGGATCCGCACGAAATCGAAAACCTCGTGGACTCCGGGAATCCTGAGGATCAGGCGGCGCTCACCGCCATGCGGGCGGCGCTGGATGCCTGGATCGCCGATACGGGTGACCGGGGCATTTATCCCGAGCCGGAATACGTCGTGGCGCCGTTCGAGCAGGAAATGCACGACTGGTTCGGCACGCCGGATTGGTACCTCGAAGCGCAGCAGGACATGACGGAGTGATTCCGGAGCGCATGCGGTCGGATTGTCGCCTCTGTCGTATCTTTGGATCGCAGTTTTTCGCCCGGCGCGCTTCCGAATATCCGATGAACGCGCCGTCCTGCGTGTATTGCATAATTTTCCTGTCCCACACCCCTGTTTTCACCAAACCGTCGCGTTTGCGGCAAATCACATGATATTGCATAAAAATCCTGTTTTACGAGGCGCCTCTTTCGTGCTTGCCTTTATCCTGCTGACCGTGTTCTCCATCGGGTGCCAGCCGGCCGCCGAAGAGGAAATGCCTGCCGAGGAACCGCCTGGACCGGTCGTTCTCACGGAAGTATGGCTCCTCGAAGAGGGGCTTACCCATCCGGAATCGGTCATCTACGATGCGGAACGCAGCGCCTTGTACGTCTCGAATATCAGTTTTGACGGGCCGGGCTCCATAACCAGAGTGTCCGCAGACGGGACGACCGTGGACTCCATGTGGGTGACCGATCTGAATGACCCGAAGGGTATGGCGCATGGAGGGGATCGCCTGTACGTAACGGATGTGAATGCCCTCCTGGAAATCGATCTCGATTCCGGAGAGATTATGGCCGAGCATGTGGTCGAAGGGGACGAGGTCTATCTGAACGATGTGACCGTGGGCGAGGACGGCGCGGTCTACGTCTCCGATTCGCGGTACAGCAAGGTCTATGCGCTGCAGGACGGCGCTTTCGGCGTCTGGCTCGAACACGATAACGTGCTGGTGCCCAACGGCGTCCATGTGATAGGGGACGAGCTATACATTGCCGCCGCCGATTCCACGGCGGAAGAGCCGGGCGGGGCCCGGTACCTGCAAGCGATCTCGTTTGCGGATCAGCGTGTGCGCGCCCTGCATGGAACCGAGCCGGAGGGCGCGCTGGACGCGATCGAGCCGGACGGCATGGGCGGCCTGTTCGTGTCGGATTGGGGCGGCGGCAGCCTGCTGCATTTCCGCGATGGAGAAGGCTTGACCGTATTGCTCACCCCCGGGCAGGGTACCGCCGATGTGGAATTCGTGGCCGATACGCAGATGTTGTACGTGCCCGTGATGATGTCCCACCAACTCATTGCCCTGAAAGTCTCCATGTAGCCGTGGAGCGATTGCTGCGGCGCTATGCCGTCGGACGGCTGCTCCCGATTTGCAGGGCCGGTCGTTCGTACGGCAAAAAAGACACAAAACCCTTCTCAAGATGATGAACAGACGTACTTTGCTCGCTTCTGCCGCCCCGGCAGCCCTCGCGTCTCTTGCAGCGCCGCATGCCGCCCTCGGCGCCGTAACGCGCAGCACCGCTCTTTCGCCGCAGTACTACGAATTGCGCCGGTACCGCTTGCGCAACGTGTCCCAGCAGGGCGCGTTTCATGCTTTCTGGGGAGATGTGGCGGTACCCGCGCTGAACCGCCTCGGCATTGAGCCGGTAGGCGCATTCACGGTTGCGCACGGCCCGAATGGCCCTTCGGTGTATGTGCTTCTTCCGCATGCGGACCTTGCATCGGCGACGACGGTGCGCCGGCGCCTTGCAGAGGACGAGACCTACATGCAGGCCGGGGAGGGCTTTCTGAAGCGCTCCATGGCCGATCCCTCCTATGTCCGGTACGAGAGTTCGCTTTTCAAGGCGTTCGACGGCATGCCGGTGATGGAGACGCCGATCGATTCGGACGGCCGGGTCTTCGAACTGCGCGTCTACGAAAGCCAAAGCGACGAGGCCGGGATCCGCAAGATCGAGATGTTCGACAACGGCGAAATCCCGATCTTCCGCGAAGTGGGCCTGCATCCTGTCTTTTTCGGAGAAGCGCTCGTGGGCGAGTTGCTTCCGAACCTCACGTACATGCTGGTTTTCGAGAGCATGGCCGCCAGAGAGGAGGCGTGGGCGAAGTTCATTGCCCATCCGGACTGGAGGACGCTCAGCGCCGATCCGTATTACGCTGAAACCGTATCAGCCATCAGCAGCTACGTGCTTCGCCCGACGGGCTATTCCCAGGTGTAGATACGGGCCCCCGCATCCGTTGTATGCTGGGCTCCTCGCTCTTTCAGCCGGTTCACTTGACGAGAATCATGGTTTTGGCCATGATCCTGTCTTGCGTCTGCAACCGGTAGAGGTACGCTCCGCTGGGCAGATTGCCTGCCTCGAAGCGCGTGGCATGGTGGCCTGCGGGTTTCGATTCGTCGACAAGCACCGCCACTTCGTGACCGAGCAGGTTGTACACCGCAAGATGCACCTTGCCGGTCTGCGGCAACATATACCGTATGGTGGTTTCCGGATTGAACGGATTCGGATAGTTGCCCAGAAGCGCCGTTTCTGTCGGAAGTTCTACAGCAGATGAGGACAGCGGATCGGCCATGCTTTCCGCCATTTTGATTGCCTCGTCGGCGTTTACGATACCCCAGCCCAGCGAATTGTCCGGGGATTCCGATTGATGGGCCGTGCTGCGCAAAATGTCGAGGACATCCATGGGGGCAAGGTCCGGATTGACCTGCAACATTTGCGCGACGACCGCTGCTGTGAGCGGGCTGGAATACGAGGTACCGTTCCCGAACCTGCTAAACCGGTTTCCGGGACGGGCAAGATAAACGCCGACGCCCATGGCGGAAACATCCGGCTTGATACGGCCGTCGGCCGTGGGACCGAACGAACTGAACGGAGCGCGGGACGAATCGCGGCGAACGGCTCCTACCGTAATCGCAGAATCCGCATCGGCGGGTGTGGAGATATAGTACCAGCTCTTATCACCCGAATTTCCCGCGCTTGTCACCACGACCACGCCGAGCGCTGCCGCCTGATCCACGGCAATCGTCGTGATCCCTGTGTCGCCGTCGAGATCGCTCACGGTGTAGCGGTTTTGCCCCGCATTGAACGCATCGGTATAACCGAGGGAGATGTTGACCACATCCACGCCCTCGCTTTCCATCCACTCGAGACCGGCTACGAGGTTGTGCTCTTCCTGGTTCGTTTCCGTGGGTGTATACTCCGTGGCGCCTGCAAGCACTTCGGCTGCATGCGCCGGACCTATCAGTTCGCCCTCCTGGTACCCTACGGCCACGGAAGCTACCTGCATGCCATGCGTGCTGGGATCGTCCGTTTTTCCTGTGAAATTCCTTATTTCAATGAGGCGGCCGTCGCTTCTCAGAGAATCGAAAACGGGATGGTTAAATTCGTAGAACGGGGTGTCGAGAAACCCGATCCGAACCCCTTTTCCATTGATGCCCCGCTCGAGCGGGGCGATGGCGTTCATCAAGGCAAGCTGCGTTCGGGACAAGCCATAGCGATCACCCGCCGTCTTCGACACGGGCGCCGCTCCCGAAACCGGTTCAGGGAACGTCGTTTTTCGCCGGGCCAGCGGACGCACATCCCGCACAAAATCCATCTGCCGGACCCGGGCAAGCGATTCCTCCGTCAATACTGCGCTT
Source organism: Bacteroidetes bacterium SB0662_bin_6 (assembly GCA_009839485.1). Taxonomy (NCBI): domain Bacteria; kingdom Pseudomonadati; phylum Bacteroidota; species Bacteroidetes bacterium SB0662_bin_6. The sequence continues at coordinate 23,923 of VXPQ01000048.1, read as the reverse complement.
ACCGCATTCAGCCAGCGGCTTTCCACCTGAATTTCTACCCCGAGTTCTTCAAGTGCGCGGATATATGTCGGGGAGACGTTTCTGTCCAGTTCCGCGGCATACGGCTGCCCGCGGCGCGCCCGGCGCGCCAGGGCCCGCTCGCTTATTTCGACGGGGGACGTATCCGGTTTGCCGTCCAGAAAGATCCAATAGCCTGCGGGCTCCGCCATGGAATCAGTCCGATCCGATACCGCGGCGTTAGCGGAAGATTGTTTCGGTATCTGCCCTGCAACCTCCTCGGCGCCAAAGACCCCCGGGATCAGGAGAAACAGCCACAAGGAGATGCCGGCGGGCTTGCCAAAAGGTTTCATAAGAAGATGTGTACTGAATGGCGATGCCTTGGGCCGGATTATTCTCTGAAGGGGGGATTCGCTAAAGATACGGTATGATCGGGCGGGGAAGAAGTTCGCGGATATGGATGCGGAGACGGATCAGTCGTGAGCGTGTTCGTCGTAGTGCCGCCGCAGAAGATCCTCCCCGAAATCGTTTTCGAGGTCCCGCCATACGCTGTGCACATGGTTGGCCCCGTTCTGCGTATTATCGTATTCGAAAAGCACCGTCGGGCCGTGAATGCGATAATAGTGACCCGCCCCGGGTTCGAGCGGGCCGGCCCAGGCGAACCACAGGGCGTCGAATGTCTCCTCGATCCTGGCAAACTGTTTTTCGGCTATATCCTCTGGCATATTATGCAGGTATTCGAGGATCAGCCGCTGCAGCAGGCTGCGTTCTGCTGCGGTCATATCCGCGACGGGAAGTCCTTCGAAGTGCTCCAGACGCACTTCCCGGTCGGCGCCTGTGATAATCTCGTCAGGCGCCGTAGAGGCGATGATGGCCCGTTCGCGCCGATCGGAGGGGAGTATGCGTATCAGTTGCCTGCCCAGGTCTTCCTCTGCGGCCAGCACGCGAAGGCCGGTGCCGGGGCCGGAGCGCACTTCTGCCGGATTGGCCCCGAAGAACGTGGGTGTAGTGACGGTGACGCCCGTGACGGACGTGTAATTGAGCGACAGGTGGTGTCCCTCGAACCGCCAGCCCCAGGGGGCGTCTCCGCCGGGTTCGCCGAACACGGTCACGAAGTATAATTCACGGTCGCGGTGAGCGCTTCCCTCGAGGATTTCGAGCACGCGTTCCAGTTGTATGACGCTGGTGACTTTGAGGTATCCCTGCGAACTCAGAGCGCTTCGCAGCAAACTGTGCGCGGCGATGCGCTGTGGCCGCGTCATTTGCTTGAGCGGCAGCCCGTTGCGTGCACGCGGCACGAAGTGAAAATTGTACCGTTCCTCGTCGTCAAACGGCCATACCGCCATGGCTTGCTGATCGGCGTCCAGCGTTTCGATGAATTGGTTTGCAGCGTAGGCCATGCGCTCTGCAGTGGAGAGTTGCTGAACGTGCTGGGCCCGTACTGGAACGCAAAGCGCGGCGGCAACGACAGGCAATACGGCGAGCACCAGACACGCTGTGGACCGTTTCCTGTGAAACGAGAACCGTTGCATGAATAAGGGAGATATGAGGTTTTTCCGGCGATAAACACCGAAGGCAAACTACCGCGCCCGAATGCGCTCTGCAAATGGTTTTGAATTGTTTGGAGCGAACGCGTGCTTCCTAATGGAAAATCTGTATGTTTGTACCCATTCCGGGTCATTTTCCCATTTCCCCTATTTTGACATGTCCGATACAGGCAACGCAACCGATATGTCCGATACTTCCGACTCATCTTCTGCATCCGACGTGTCTACTGAGTCCGGTGCGTCCCGGCGTTCGCCGCTCCGTGAGCGTGTGGAAATCATCATTTTCGGGAACGACACCCCGGCGGGGCATCTCTTCGACGTGGTGCTCATTATAGTGATTCTGTTGAGTATCGTGGCGGTCATGCTGGACAGCATGGTTGCCGTATCCGAGCGGTGGGGCGCCGAACTGGCCTTCCTCGAATGGATATTCACGATTCTTTTTACGGTGGAATACGTGCTGCGGCTCTACAGCGCCCGGAACGCCAGGAAGTATGCGACAAGTTTTTTCGGCGTGGTGGATCTTCTCGCCATTCTGCCGACGTTTCTCAGCGTCATATTTCCACCGGGTCGATTTCTTCTTACGATCCGGGTGCTGCGCGTTTTGCGGGTGTTCCGCGTGCTCAAACTGGTGCGGTTCCTTGTCGCGGAAGATGTGCTTTTCACGGCGCTCAGGGCGGGTCGGCGCAAAATCACGGTTTTTATGCTGGCCGTATCCACGATCGTCGTGATTGTAGGGTCGCTCATGTATGTCATTGAAGGGGCCGATGCGGGCTTTACAAGCATTCCGCGCGGGGTATACTGGGCCATCGTGACGGTAACCACGGTCGGGTACGGGGATATTGCGCCGATGACGCCGCTCGGTCAGATGCTGGCCGTGCTGCTGATGTTCACCGGATACGCCATTATTGCCGTCCCGACCGGCATTGTCGGGGTGGAGATGGGAAGGTTCTATGGGGGAGGCCAGTCCACATGGAAAGTATGCGGGGCCTGTGGCCGGGGCAGCGGGACGCCCAACGTTACCTATTGCGGTTTTTGCGGGGAACCGCTGCGGACAAATGATACCGGGAAGAATGGATAAAGAACAGAACAAAGTGCGTATTGTGCCGGCGCGCCCGATTGACAGGCTTTTCGGGGTGCTGAAGCGCAAGGGGCCTGCCGTTTCGCTGGAGGAGATGGAGCAGGCTATAGCCGAGGGCGCGCACGAGCGAAACGCGCCGGAGAGGGATCGTGTAGGCCCGGGGGGACTCGAACCCCCAACCCACTGATTAAGAGTCAGTTGCTCTGCCAAATTGAGCTACGGGCCTGGGTGCGGCTTGCGTTGCATTCCGGTAAAGCCGTCCAAGGCACATCTCTACGCACAGGGGGGGGATTGGTTCAGTAACAATGATGTCGATCGCGGGCATGTGCAGCAGTGCTTGCCTTGACAGGCATGACGGTTGAAATACCGGTTCATGCCCCCTGTCCCTCAAATAATTCGCGTCTTCGTACCGGTTTCGCTTTTTCATGCACCCCGGCTTTTTTATCTTTGCGATTCGTGCGTGGTAGCAGTCCCCCGGAATATCTCCCGGCAGGTATTTCAATTTCTTCCATGCCGGAGGCTGGTCTGCCGGATTTCCGGCGGATATTGTACACCGCATTCAAGCAGAGCATATTTCATACATGTCTGGCGAAGCCGAACGCGGAACACGATTTGCCCGCGACCTGCGCCGTATCCGCAGGGCCCGCGGCGTCTCTTTGGCCGACATACACGACGCCACCAAGATGGCGTACGATATGATCAAGCGCTTCGAACACGATGCGCTTATCAATCATCCCCAGTTCAACAGGGTATATCTCCGGCTCTTCGTGCGTGGATACGCCGAGCATCTGGATATGGATGTGGAGATGACGCTGCAAGCGCTCGAGTTGGCGATCAAGGGGCGATATGCCGGTTCGCTGGCCAAAGAGTATCTGGGCGAATCCGGGAAAAAGACCGGGGAAGAACCCCCGAAACAAGAGAAGAAGACAAGCCGCGCAAAACCTGCCTCCTCCGAATCGGATCAGGTAAAGGAGGCAGTTCCATCCAGGCGGACCGAACCGGAATCCGCTGAAACTCCTTCTGAGAAGCCCGCCGCATCGGACGGGAAGGACGATTCCGGGCCGCCCGCTTCCGAAACGCCTGCTTCCGAAACACCCGACCCCGAAACGACCGCTCCCGAAACGACCGCTCCCGAAACGACCGCTCCCGAAACGACCGCTCCCGAAACTTCGCCTGCTGAACAGCCCCCTGCCCGGGAAGCCTCGGCGGCGAAGACATCTGCTGCCCGGGAAGACACATCGCCCGGCGCAACTCCTGATCGAAGCCCTTTCGCCAGAGTTCCCTCCTTCTCTTTCTCCGGGGTTACCACCGCCAGGTCCTCAAAAGGCGCAAGCGCGCGGGGGCCTGCCAGCGGCAGCGGGGCGGACCCCCGATGGATATTTGTTGGTGTGTGCGTCGTGGTGGTCGGGTTGGGCATCTGGGGTCTGACGAGGATGGGATCCGGTTCGGACGGGTCTGCGCAGGAATCGTCTTCTGTTACGGAGTTGGCCGAACCGGCAAACGGTATGACCGATGCCACATCCCCGGCGAACGATATCCCCATACAATTTCTTCCCGACACGCTGAACATCACGATCGTGGCGGACAAGGGCAGTGTGGCTCCGATCAGGGTGACGGTGGATAACGATCTGCGGCGCCCGTACTGGATAGATCGGGGAGGTTCTATGACATTCCGTATGGCGGACAGCATTATACTGGAGCAGCAGCTCGATAGCGTTACCGTGCAAGTGGAAGGCATGCCCTATCCGGTATCCCGAGCGGCCGGCGAAGACAGGGCAACCCTGACTCGTGACGCGGTTCGCTCCTGGTTCTCCTCCATCCAACCATAGCGGCCGGTACCGGCGGCGCTTCTTATGAAGAACCTTGTCGATGCATCTCACAAGGTCTTGATGCACATTGCATCCACCGATCTGCATTCCATGCCGCACAGCGAGGCGGCGAATCTTGCGCAGACGTTACGGACGCTTCTCAATGCCCATAATCACCGGTACCATGTACTTGACGCTCCTGTCGTGGCGGACGACGAGTACGACCGACTTTTCCGGGCGCTTGAACAGATAGAAGCGCGTTACCCGGACCTGATTGCGCCGGATTCGCCCACGCATCGCACGGGCGCCGCGCCGCTCGACCGGTTCGAGCGGGTTCGCCACCCTGCCGCCATGCTATCGCTCGGCAAGGCATTCGACGCAGCTGAACTGGAAGCGTGGTACGAACGGTGCCTGCGCGGGCTGCGTGGCCGTTTCGGCGAGGATGCGTGTCCGCAGATGACCGTGGAGCCGAAAATGGATGGTCTTGCAGTTGCCCTCACCTACGAACGAGGCAAGCTGGTGCTGGGAGCCACCCGCGGGGATGGCGCGGAGGGAGAGAACATCACCGCCAACGTACGCACGATCCCCTCGATCCCTCTGTCCATTCCGGCGATGGCCGTTTCTGTGGAGGATTCCGGGGTCGCCATTCCGCCGGATCGCATGGAAGTGCGCGGAGAGATTTACATCCGCAACCGGGATTTCGAGAAACTGAACGAGACCGCGGCGGCTGCCGGGGACAAACTGTACGCGAATCCCCGGAATGCAGCCGCCGGCAGCGTGCGCCAGCTCGACCCGTCGATTACGGCCTCGCGTCCCTTGTCGTTCGTAGCGCACGGAACGGGTCCGGTGGAGGGTATCGACGCACCTCCGGAAGGGCAGTATGCTTTGCTCGAGCGGCTCGGGGCATACGGTTTTTATGTAAGCGAACATGTTGCGCGGTCCGATTCCATCGAGGAGGTGAAATCGCTCTACGAGGCGTGGCACCGGAAGCGGGAGGACCTGGACTATGAAATTGACGGGCTGGTGGTCAAAATAGACCGGTTCGACTGGCAGGAAGCGCTCGGATCCGTATCGAATGCCCCCCGCTGGGCCGTGGCCTGCAAGTTTCCTGCAAAGGAAGCGACGACGGTGCTGAACGATATCAAGGTCAGTGTGGGGCGGACCGGCGTCATCAAGCCGGAGGCGGTGCTTGAGCCGGTGCCCGTTGCGGGCGTCACCGTATCGAGCGCCACCCTGCACAACGAAGAGTACATCCGCGACCGGGATATCCGCATAGGAGATCGGGTGGTGATCAAGCGGGCCGGAGACGTGATCCCCCAGGTGGTCAAGCCCATTGAGGAAGTGCGGTCCGGCGGGGAGCGTACCTGGCAAATGCCTGTCCACTGCCCGGTATGCGCGAGCGAACTTCGCAAGCTGCCGGACGAGGTGGATAGCTACTGCGTGTCCATTGACTGCCCGGCGCAATTCATCCGTCTCGTAGAGCATTTTGCGAGCCGGGGGGCCATGGATATAGAGGGGCTGGGCTCCAAGTTGGCGGTGACGCTTGTAGAAGAGGGGCTTGTCGGTGCCCTTGCGGATATTTATGGTCTTGCTGCGGAACAGTTGATTGCGCTTGACCTGTTTGCCGAAAAACGGGCGGATAATCTTCTCGAAGGGATCGAAACCTCCAAAAAACGCCCCCTCAGTCGTCTTCTGTTCGGACTGGGTATTCGTCATGTGGGGCGCACTACGGCGGAACTGCTTGTCGCCCACTATGCTTCGCTCGATGCCTTGTCGAGGGCCGGCGCAGAAGAAATAGAGCAAATAGAGGGCATTGGAGAGGTCATTGCAAAGAGTGTGGAGAGCTGGTTTGCGGTCGAGGCCAATCGGGATCTGATACGACGGTTGCGCGAGTCCGGCGTGAATACGGAGCGATTGCCCGAGGAAGCGCCTCCGGAAGAAGACGAATCCGGCCAGGCGGCCGGCAGGACCTTTGTACTCACGGGTACGTTGCCGACGCTTGAGAGGGCGGAAGCGACGGCGCGTATCAAGCAGGCGGGAGGCCGTGTCAGCAGCAGTGTGAGTCGGAATACGGACTATGTGGTGGCCGGCGAGAATCCCGGTTCGAAGCGCGAGCGGGCCGCCGAACTGGGGATTGTGATACTCGACGAGGATCAACTGCTCGCCCTCCTCGAGGAATAATCCGCTCATTGCCATGCTGACCACCCTCGATTACGTCGTTATCGTCCTGTACCTGGCCGGCGTGGCCGCATTCGGCATCAAAGCCGGGGGGCGGCAGAAAAGCACCGCGGATTATTTTCTCGGCAACAGGGATATGCCCTGGTGGGCAGTGTGCTTTTCCGTGGTGGCCACCGAAACGAGCACGCTGACGGTGATCGGGATTCCGGCGGTGGCGTACGGCGGCAGCCTGACTTTTCTGCAACTGACCTTCGGCTACCTGCTGGGCAGAATCGTCGTATCGATGTTTTTTCTTCCCAGGTATTTTCAGGGAGAACTGGTTACTGCCTATGCCTTGCTCGGCGACCGGTACGGGGACGCCATGCGGAGCACGGCTTCGGTGACGTTTCTTGTCACCCGCCTGCTCGCCGACGGGGTACGCCTCTTCGCTACGGCCATTCCCCTGAAGGTGATTGCGGACTCGGCGGGGCTGGATATATCCTACGCATTTATCATTTCCGTTATCGCCCTGTTCACCATTGTCTACACGCTGATAGGGGGCATCAAGGCCGTGGTGTGGATGGATGTCGTCCAGATGGCCGTGTACCTTGGCGGGGCCGTGGTGGCGGTGTTTGTATTGTTGGGGCAGGTACCCGGCGACTGGTGGGCGCAGGCAGCGGAAGCCGGCAAGACGCAGGTGCTGTATCTGGCGACAAACGAGTCCCTCTCGACATGGATCACGTCTCCGTATGCCTTTGTAACCGCCGTGGTGGGCGGGGCGGTGTTTTCCATGGCTTCGCACGGTACGGATCAACTCATTGTGCAGCGCCTGCTCACCTGTCGGGACGAGCAGGACAGCAAAAAGGCGCTCATCGGTTCCGCCGTGGTGGCCATCTTCCAGTTTGCGCTCTTTCTGGGGGTGGGATTGCTGCTCTGGAGCTACTACGGAGGGGTTTCCATAGCCGATCTGGGTCTTGCCCGGGGCGACGAAATCTTTCCGAAGTTCATCATCGAGGGGTTGCCACCGGGCGTATCCGGCTTGCTGCTGGCCGGTATTGTGGCGGCGGCAATGAGTACGTTATCGTCGTCGCTCAATTCGCTGGCCTCATCCTCCGTGTTCGATCTTTTCGAGCGCATCCCGTGGTTTGCGCGTATCCGGGGCAAGGGGCTTCCGGCCGCGCGATCCCTCCTTGTATCCCGCCTGTTTACCGTATTCTGGGGCATTGTATTCATTTTCTTCGCCACGCTTTTCGAGGATCGCGATAACCCCGTGGTCGAACTGGGGCTCGCCATAGCCTCGTTCACGTATGGGGGGCTCCTTGGGGTTTTTCTGCTGGGCCTTTTCAACAAGGCCACGAACCAGACGGATGCCGTGTTTTCGTTTGTGACTACGGTGATCGTCATGATCTGGGTGATCTTCTCTGTCTGGCATCATCCTCAGGAGGGGTGGATTATCCGGTTTATGCCCGGCGACGAGGTGGTGGCTCGGGAGGGGCTCCGCGCCATAGCCTGGCCCTGGTATACGGCTATCGGGGCGGGCCTTCATCTGGTTTTGGGATCCCTGTTTGCCCTGCGGCATAGATAGGGACTGTTGCATGCCCGAGCCGGAGAGGCAGCGCATTGCGCGGCCCCATACGGCTTTGATCGGGAGGCCCTCCTCCTGCGATCCCATCCCGCGTTTCGTTCCCGGACGAGTCCCCCTATGAGAGTGTTGAGAGCCATCGGCCTCCGGAAGAAGAAACCGCAGCCTGTCGGGAACAATCTCGAAAAGGGGCTTGCCTCCCGGGACAAGTCCGGGCAAATCCACTGGATGTACACCGGGGGTATTTTCTTCGCGCTCGTATTACTGACGGTGGCCGCTTTTCCGAGAAGCAATGTGTACCAGTACACGGTGGAGATCGGGGACGAATGGCATGGGGAGTCGCTGGTGGCCCCTTTCGATTTCTCCATCTACAAGTCGGAGGCGCAACTGGAAGCGGAGCGGACGGCGATTCGGGAAAATACGCCGCCTTATTTCCAGGTCTCGGACGATGCGCAAGGGGTCATGGAGGCGAATCGGGACACGCTGATCCAGCAGCTTGACGAGGTTTTTGATGCCTGGGCCGCGTATCGTGTACACCGCCTGCTCGGCGAAACGGAGGAAGGGGAGGCCGATTCGCTCCGATATCTCGACCTGCGCCGGGCGGCTCGTCTTACGATCACCTCTGGGCAATGGCGGTTGCTGGCCGAGGCCTATGCGCTGCGTATGCCCGAACTGTCGGGTGAGGAACCTCCATCCAATGCATCCCGACCGGACGAACGCCTGCTGAACGAGGCCTGGAGCGTCGCCTCGCAACTCCTTGTCGTAGGCGTGCTGGATGTACCGCAGGATAGTGTCCTGTCCGATCAGATCGTGGTTCGGGACGACGTGGACCGGACCGAAACGATTCGGAACAAGGACAACACCTACGGTCTGGACGAAGCGTACGCCTTCGCCGAACGACAATTCCAGCAGAGTGAAGACAGCCTTTCCGCCGCACTGGGAGGCGCCTTCTTTCGGGCGATTTTTACGCCTTCCCTCAGCTACCTTCGCGCGGAAACCATACGCGAGTTCCAGCGCCTCGAACAACGCATTTCTCCGGTGCGGGGTCGGGTGGCCGAGGGCGAAACGATCATCGAGGACGGGGTACGGGTTACGGAGGATATTTATGCGCATCTTACTTCGTTCGAACGCGCATGGCAGGAGCGGGGCGGCGAAAATATTCTCTGGAGAGTGCTTCTCGGACAGTTTCTCGTCATTCTTGCGGCATACTTTCTCTTCTTTCTGTATCTGTATCTGCTGCGGCGGCCCATTTTCGCGAGTAGACGGAGTATGTTACTCCTGGCCATTCTGTTCGCCATTGTGGTCGGGCTCTTCGCCATTCCGCTTCACACGGAGTCTTTGCGCATGTATCTCGTGCCGGTAGCCATTGCTCCGGTGCTGATCACGGTGATTTTCGATTCCCGCGTCGGCATTTTCGCCGCATTGACTCTGGCTCTGCTGGGCGGCCAGTTATTGTATTATAATTTCGAATTTACCTTTGCGACCTTCCTGGCGTCCGCCCTCGGCGTGTTCAGCGTGCGGGACATCCGCAACCGGCGGCAATTCTTCATCAGCGCCGGCATGGTTTTCCTCGGATACCTGCTGGTGCTTGCGGCATCGGCCACCTTTTTCGGGGAACCCTTCCGTGTGTTTTTCGCCGACATGCTGCCCGCAAGCATCAGCGCATTTCTGCTGCTGCTCGCCTATCCGTTGCTGTGGATTGCCGAGCGCGCATTCGGCATTACCACCGACCTGACGCTGGTCGAACTTTCCGATATGAATAATCCGCTTCTCAAGCAATTGTCGCTGGAGGCGTCCGGTACGTTCAACCATACCCTCCAGGTGGCCAATCTTTCCGAAGCCGCTGCGGATGCGATCGGAGCGAACACCCTGTTGATGCGTGTCGGGGCGCTTTACCACGATATAGGCAAGATCGCCAAGCCGAATTACTTCGTGGAAAACCAGCGGTCGGGCCCCAATCCGCACGACGATCTGAAGCCGCGAATGAGCGCCCTGATTATCGCGTCGCACGTGAAGGAGGGCCTGGAAAAGGCCAGAGAATACAATGTGCCGCAGCGCGTGCTGGATTTCATCGCCATGCATCACGGCACCTCCCGGATCGAATTTTTCTACCGGCAGGCGCTCAGTCAGCGCAGGAAGGGCGATCCGGAGGTCCTCGAATCCGAGTTCCGGTACGACGGCCCGCGTCCCGCCACGAAAGAGACGGGAATCCTGATGCTTGCCGATTCCGTAGAGGCGGCAAGCCGCAGTCTTGCCGATCCTACGCACCGGCGTCTTGAAACGCTCATCGATGATATCGTTGCGGATCGCCTTGCCGACGGGCAGCTCGACGATTCGGATCTGACGTTCCGCGATCTGGCGCAAATAAAGCGGACCTTTTTGTCCATGCTGTTGGGTATTTACCACATACGCATCCGGTATCCGGGCCAGGAGGAGGAAGAAGATGCGGGGGTGGCTGCCGTGGAAGAAGAAAGCATGTCCGGAGACGCCGCCCATACCGTAGAGGAGCCTATCGTACCGGATGGAGGGTAGGGATGCGCGCACTGCTATTGGTATTATTTCTTTTCGGGGTTCTGGGCGCCGGCAGCGAGTTGATCCTGCTGAGTCACTATGAAGACCCGTGGCAACTCGTGCCGCTGGGAATGATGGTACTGAGCCTGGCGATTCTCTTCGTCCGGCTTTTTCGCAACGATGCATGCGTCCTGCGCATTTTTCAGGTATGCATGCTTCTGTTTGTCGCCGCAGGCGTTCTGGGCGTTTATCTGCATTACCAAAGCAATGTGGAATTCGAGCTGGAAATGAATCCCGCGGCTGCGGGATGGGAGCTGATTCGGGAATCCCTCACCGGGGCGATGCCGGCCCTGGCGCCCGGAACCATGGTGTATCTCGGACTCATCGGGCTCCTTTACACCTGGCGGCATCCGATATTCTCCGCCTCCCGGAACAGATCCGATGCATCCGTGGAGATAAACGCGGCAAACCCATCACACGAGGAAAAACAATGATACAACGCATCCCGACCCGACTGTTCGTACTGCTTGCGGCGCTCACTCTGATTCCCGCCACTGTTTCCGAGGCCCAGGTGGGGCAGAATATGGGCGTGCTCAATCCGAACACGGCCACCGAATCCGAGCTCGCAGCGCTGCCCCATATGGATGCAGCGAAGGCGGATTCGATCCTTGCAGGGCGTCCGTTTACGGATATGCTCGAGGTCAACGCGCTGGTCGGCGAATCCCTGGATGAAGCCCGGCAAGACGAATTGTACGCCCGGCTTTTCCTGCCGCTGAATCTGAATGACACATCCGAAGAAGAAATTCTTCTGGTTCCCGGGGTCGGTAACCGGATGGCCCATGAGTTCGACGAATACAAACCGTACGCCCACATCGCAGAATTCCGCCGGGAAATAGGCAAGTATGTGGACGACGAGGAGGTTGCGCGGCTGGAGCAGTTCGTTTTCGTGCCGATCGATCTGAATACGGCCAGCGACGAAGACATCCTTACGATCCCGAACCTGGGCAACCGGATGCTTCATGAATTCAAGGAATACCGGCCGTACAGCCGGATCGAACAGTTTCGCCGGGAGATAGGCAAGTATGTCGATGACGACGAGGTTGCGCGCCTGGAACGCTATGTGGAGATTCAGCCTTAGGCCGGACCCCGGCTGGATATAGACGTTTCAGGGCCCGAATACGACGATTTCCGCCGTGGCGAGCGATATGCCGGATATCTCCGACATGGAATCGTAGAATTCGACGAATCGATTGGTTTCGGGAGCGTCGTAGTCCTTCAGGTTATGGGCCCAACGGTAGCCGATCGGCTGATACCAGAGCGAGGCCTGCACGGTAAAGGGTCCCTGCTGTCCGCCCAAATGGATGATGTAGCGTACGGTGTCGCTTCCGCCGGTAAAATCGGCGTCCTCCCTTGCCCGTCCATGCACCGCTATATCCTCGGATGCGGTCGCCTTGTCGAATCCCCGCGGCAGCAGCCGGTTGTCCTTGATGTACCGCACTGCCTGCAAAAGCCCCGTCGTCACCTGATCCTGTGTATCGACCATCACGGATTCGTAGATCTGCACCTGATCGCTTTGCGTGATTTCCTGATAATGGGGCTCGTAGCGAGCCGGATCCGTGTCGTTGTCGTTTCCGGGGATTTCACCCGTAGACCGGATGCCGCCGGATTCGAAAACGGGGGTCCCGTTCCGGTCGTGCACCGTAAAACGGATCCAGCTCCTGCGCGAGGGATAGCCCGTCGGAAGTTTATGCCCGGCCAGATTTTCAAGGCGCACCTCGACATGCAGCGCATCGTCTACCCGTTCCGCGTTTTCTATCGAGATGCGCGCGGTGTTTGTCTGTAAATGATGCTCGGTTTGCCGCGCCGTGGCCTCCAGTTCGTTCGGGAGCGCTTCTACGCCCAGTTCGGCCCGGTACCGGTTGAGCATGCGGAGCATAAAGAAGTTGCCCCCCTGAAACACATGCCGGGAGACCCCGGTGCGCCCCTCGCCTAATACCGAAGAGATGGCCGTGGTATCCTCCACGACGGGCATGTGGCAGGACTGGCAACTTTTTTCTTCCGGGTAGGCGCTGTGCAGCCATTCCAGATAGGGGACTTGCTCGGGCAGTTCCCCTGCAATCTCTCCCGTAGGCCCGATCGCTTCCGTGAACAGGGTATGGCATGTCGCGCATAGTTCGGACTTCTGAATATGGCGCGATTCCACTTGCCGGAATCCCGACGCGGAATGCATCACGGTCCGGCGGCCCGTGTCCACCTCATAGGGCCCGAAAATGGCGCGTTGTTCCATCGGCGTCTCCGTGTCGATCACGAACCCGGCCGTGAAGCTTTCTCCGGTGCCCAGGTTCTCGGCGGTAATCTGGTGGCATACGGTGCAGGAAACGCCATCGGCGGCCAAATCGTCGGTGCGGTGTGTATTTTCGCCAACCGGCAAGTGGGAAAAGACCTGCCCTTTCCGGTCCGCAGCCTTTGCCTCGAATCGGGACATGGGCATATGGCAAGCGGCGCATTCGTCCTCGATGAGGGCCTGCGCCTCCGGATGATCCATCGTTTCCCGCCTGACCGCGGCCTGCCAGTACGGATCGCGGGCCGAATTGGCCATCATGGAAGCGCGCCAGTCCGTGCCGATCGAGATGTCTTCGCCGGAAGGGGTGATCAGATTGCTATGACAACTTATGCACGCGGCGCCGGTCGCGAACAGGTGCGGATCCGTTTCGGAAGAAGCCGTGTCCGGCGCTTTCGGAGGCACGGAGAAGAACAGCGGATGGACGAGGGTCAATCCTGCCGAAGCAATAAGAACTACCAGAAACAGCTTTCCGCTCATGGGTACATTTTCCGGTCAGGTACAGGTTACCAGCCCTCGAAGAAACCTCCGTCGAACCATTCCCACAACAGATAGACTATAAATTGCGCATCGCGGGCGTACTGATCCGCGGGAATACGGAGTCCGATGTTGAGCATCACGTGCTGCCGCCGGTTCAGGCTGATTTGCGCCTGGGGCACGATATCCCAATGCAAAACGCCCTCCACTCCCAGAGAACGGGTTCCGAGTACTTCCAGCATGGGCGACCAGGTGCGCCCCCAGTCTCCCTGCGTGAAGCTTTTGCCCGCCACGCCGCGAAAAAACGCTTCGTCCGCCGCTGCATTCCAGTCCAGGGGGATGTCGAACCCGCCCTGAAATTGCAGAAAAACATCCGCAGGCAGAATCTGTCCGTACGAAACAAAGGGTTCGATGCGTGTCAGGCCTTTTCCTATGCCCGTGTTTTTGCGTCCCGTGGGTAGAATCACTTCGCCTCCGAGGCTAAGTATGCTGCCATGCGACAAACTCTGGAGCATAACGCGTTTCAAACCGAGCGCTACATCCCCGAGCTGACCGCCTTGCCTGTGCTCCTCGAAGCCGAACGGTACGACCACCTCGAACTGATTACGCGCCCCGAATCGTTTTTCATAGAGCAGTTCATGGAGAATAGCGCTCCTGCCGGTTACGATATCGACCGTGGTCGTCAGTACCGCTTCGTCTTCCGGAAACGCTTTTTCGGTCACCAGGGGGCGCGGCGTATTCAATTCGCCTCTGGGCCATTCGTCGTCCGGGCACAGGGTGCGAATGTGATCCAGTATCTTTTGCAGTTCGTCCTGCGTCAGCGCATCGCCGAAGGCCGGCATTTCCCGGGCGAACCCGCGCACGGGTCCTCCCTGATGGGCTACCGCAAGCCAGTCGGCGTCGGGTTCGCGGGTGGCGAAGTTGCAGTCGGTGAAATCGGGAAGCGGAATATCGAACCCCAGCAAGGCGGCGGGAGCGCCCCTGCCGTCCGCGCCGTGGCAGGTTGCGCAGGCTTTTCCGTAGAGTTCCTCGCCCGTATCGTTCGCCCGCGCAGGTCCGGGGCGGATGTGTTCTGCGCCGCCGCGCCGCAACACCTCGTGCGTACGCCCGGGTCCGGGTTGTATTATTGGCCCCCGGCAGGTTGCGGGAGGCGCCCCGGCCTTGCGTACATCGTCCGTATCGCCGGCATGGACGAGTCCCGAAACGTGGCGGATTTCCGGCTCGTAAGCCCCCAGCGCACCGGTCGATCCCATGCCGCACCAAAGCACAAGCAGGGCCAGTGCGTGCGTGGATCGACGAACGTGCGAACGGGGATCTTTCATGAGCTGTCGGGTGGTTTCCCTTTTTCTCTGTGTCCGGAATCGCCTGCGCTGTCGAGCAGCCGCTCTATAATGTCCACGGGCGTGATTTCGTCCGCTTCCGCATTGAAATTCGGGACGATCCGGTGCCGCAGCACCGGCACCGCGATGCGGCGCACGTCGTCTATGAGCGGGGACAGGCGTCCGTCGAGGGCGGCCAGTGCTTTGGCCCCAAGGATAAGATACTGCGACGCCCGCGGACCTGCTCCGTAACTCAGGTATTTCGTGACGAAGTCGGGGGCGCCTTCTCTTCCGGGTCGTGTACGCCCTGTGAGGCGGACCGCATATTCGATTACGTTGTCGGCTACGGGGATCTGCCGGATGAAATGCTGAAAATCCTGGATTTCCTGCGCATGCATCACCGGCTTTACGTCGGCGACGCGCGCACTGGTCGTACTGCGGACCACGGCGACCTCTTCGTCGAAAGCCGGGTAGTCGAGCCACAGATTAAGCATGAACCGGTCGAGTTGGGCCTCCGGCAGGGGGTAGGTGCCTTCCTGCTCGATCGGGTTCTGCGTGGCGAGCACGAAGAAAGGTTCGTCGAGTATGTACGTTTCCCCGGCGGCGGTCACATGGTGCTCCTGCATGGCTTCCAGCAGGGCCGCCTGGGTTTTCGGAGGCGTTCGATTGATCTCGTCCGCCAGCACGACATTGGCGAAGATGGGCCCCCGCACGAACTTGAACGACCGCCGGCCCGTCGAGACATCTTCTTCGATGATTTCCGTGCCCGTGATGTCGCCCGGCATCAGGTCGGGCGTAAACTGGATGCGGCTGAATTTCAGGTTCGTGGCCTGGGAAATCGTCCGTATAAGCAGTGTCTTCGCCAGGCCCGGAACGCCAATCAGCAGGACATGCCCCTGGGACAGAAAGCCCACGAACAGGTGGCGGATAATCTCGTCCTGCCCCACGATGACCTTTGCGATCTCCGCACGGAGGCGATCGTAGGACGCATGAAGCGCTTCGAGTACTTCAGGAACTTGCATATCCTGCTGAACGTGCAGCATAAAAAAAGGTCAGGATCGGGTAAATAATACGGAAAATCGCCCTTCCGGCGGCAGCGCTAAAGCTCGACCATCCCGACCGATCTCGCTTTGCCGCGCAGGTCTACATAGATCTCCTCACGCAGGGTTTCGATGTAGTCCTGCATCCATAGCGCGCGTTTTTCCTGCAGCGCAAACTGTTCGATGCGATCGTAGTCCGTTTCCAGGCTGACGATATGTTCCTCCTGAGAGAGAACAAGTTGTACAATATGGTAGGCCTGCCGGGGATTTTCCAGTTGTACGGGCGTGGGCCGGCTGATTTCTCCGATTTCCAGCGTGTCCAGCGTCGCCAGCCAGAGCGGCCCGAGGTTTTCCCGGACGAGGTCGCGTTCCCCGCTGCGCGGGTCCACCACGCGCCCTCCCAGCTGCGCCGACGATTCTTCCTGCGAATGCAGTTTGGCGAGGCGCTCGAAGGGCACGTCGAGTTGAAGCGCCGAATCGCGCACGGCCGTAAGAAACGCGATGGTTTCCGAGGGATCGATTTCGCTGTCGTCGATGCGGATCAGGATGTGATTGAAATCGACGATTTCCCCCCGCCGGTCGTTCACGCGCACAATGTGGTATCCGAACGGGGATTCGAAGACCTGCGAAACGTCTCCAACCGGAATCCGGGAGGCGACCGCGCCGAACTCCGGCACGAGATCGCCCAGGCTCGTGTCTTCTATGCGTCCCCCCAGGCTTGCCGAGCCGGGGTCTTCCGAAAACTGCTGCGCCATTTCTTCGAACGATCCGCCGCCCGTTACGATGGAATCGCGAATCGCGGTGATGATCTCCCGGGCCTCCTCACGGGCTTCTTCCGTCAGTTCGGGAAAGCGCACGATATGGTTCAGCCGCACCACATGGGGGATGACCGGCAGGGAATCGGCGGGAAACTGATCGAACCATTCCTCCGCCTCCGTGGGCGTAATGCGCACGTTCTGGATTTTGGACTGACGAAGCTGATCCGCCAGTAACTGGTCGCGCAATTCGTCCCGCAGGTCCGCCCGGATACGCACAATGCTCCGCCCGTACAATTCTTCCAGCATCTGCTCGCCGCCCACCTGGGACGCCATGAGCTCGATACGCTGATTGAGCGCCTGATCGACCTGCTCTTCCTGTACGGTGATGTTGGTGTCGCGGCGGGCGGCCACCTTCAGGATCTCCTGTCCGATCAGTTCATTCAGGGCATCCATCCAGAGGGCTTCGGAGTAGGGGACGCGCTGCTGCTGGAGATAGTTGGCCACTATGGCGTCTACCTCGGATTTGAGCACAATCTGGTCACTGACCACGGCGACGATCTCGTCGATCACATCGCCTTCCTGCGCATGGGCCGGCGAAACCGCGAAGGGAGTCAGCGCCGCGCATAAAAGAACGCATACAAGAAGAAAGGCCGTGCATGCGCACGCGGCGGGTTTCATCGGGTGCAAGGACATGAATGCGCCAGGCAGGAATTGGAACAACGAAGAAACGCCACGCCGCACGAAATATTATCGCGAGATATTATGGACTATCGAGCTCTTCGCGTGCAAGGGCCTCATTTCTTAAACGTTGAACCAGACGCGCATACAACTGTTTCCGGTTCTGCAGGATGAGCTGGCGCTCGAGTTCGGGCTGGATCCACTCCTGTTCGGGGATGCTTCCCGCCGGTATGCGCTCCGCCAACTGGAGGACATGGTATGCGGAATCGCTTTCGATGACGGCCGCGGTTTGTTCATTGCTCAGGTTCGCCAGCGTTTGCCGCAGCTGCGGCCGGTTCCCGAAAAGGCGGCTTTCGGGGTAGTGATCGTGCGCGGAAACGGGAGGGGCAAACAGCGTGTCCGACGCGGACGGGCCGGTTCCGAGCGTGTCGGCCCAGAGGGTCCATACCGAATCCCGTTCCGCTACAGGGGCGTTCCGGAGCGCGAGTTGGGCTTCTCTTGCCTCCTCGAACGTCCCGGCGCGAAGATGCCGGACCCGCACGAAGGGTTCGCGCAACCGGAGCTGTTCCTTGTGCTGCTCGAAGTATGTCAGGGTTTCTTCCGCGGAGGGAGCCGGGGAATTTTCCTGATAGAAGGATTCGATAAACGAGTTCACCAGCACGGATCGCTCGCTTTCGTCCAGGCGGCGCTGTACTTCGGCGTTTTCCGCAAGTCCCCGCCGGAGCGCTTCCCGGTACAGCACTTCCGTGGCGAGCCACTGGTCGATGATCTGCATCCGCATTTCCGAGGGGTCCCCGATCATGGCGATGCTTCCCATGGTGCGTTCGATATCTTCCTCGAAAAGATACCGGTCCTCGACGCGAGCCACGTATTCCCGCGGCTCCGTTTTTTCCACACAGCCGTAAAGAAACGGCGCCGCCGCTCCTGCACATAGCCCGGCGAGAAACAGCCAGCGTTTGTAAGGGGAAAGATTTCCCATGCTTTTAGGCCCCGCAGCGCGCCGCTGCATAGTGTTAACAGGCCCTAAGGGGCTGTGGGCGTGTCGGAATGCTCCATGGGGGGCGATTCCTCTCTGAAAGCCCGCACGAGCCTGTCCGGGAAGGTATGCGCATTGTAGCGCTCCCTGAGGCGCGCAAGCAGGCGTTCTTCCAGTACGTTCTGGTGCTCGCTTACGATCTCGGTTCGGGCTTCCTCGAAGGTTTTCGGACGGGCGGATTCTATTCCGTCATGCACAAGAATGATGCGCCGGCTCCGCAGGGCAAGAATTTCCGTGCGTTCGCCTTCGCTCAAGTCCAGTATGCGATCGTAGACGGAGCCGGACGAATCGGCGATCAGTGTCGTATCCGCGTGCAGCGTATACAGCGTATCGGCGGCGTAGAGGGCATGGATGTCCGCTATCGAGGCGCCTGCGTCGAAACGCGCGGCGGCGTCCTGCAGAAGAGAATCCGAAGCGCTTTGCAGGGAGATGGCCCGGATGCGGTCCGGCCATTGGTATGCTTCCGGCTGTATGGCGTAGTGGGCGCGCAGGGCGGCCGAATCCTGGTCGGCGGCTGTCCATACCGAGTCTTCCATCAGCGCAAACAGCACGAGCCCGTCGCGAAACTCCTGCATGATTCTGCCGAATTCGGCGTCGCGTTCCTCGAGCCGGGCCGCTTCCGCATCCAGCGTTGCCTCGGTAACGAACGACGAAACGAGTTCACGCACGGTGCTCTCGGTGTCGGATCCGGAGCGGTTGCCAAGGCTGCCCGCCGTTTCGGCAAGATGTCCGAGCGTCCAGGTCGAGTCGCCGAGCACGAAGAACGTATCGGCGAGGGCCGATTCGTCGAGGCCGCCGTTCGGCAGAATCAGAATCGAATCGGGGGGAAGGCCGGCGAAAGCATTCAGGACGAGTGTGGTGTCGATATGTCCCTGTCTCGTCTGGATAATGTCTTGCGCAAGCGCTTCTTCGGCCAGGCCCGTGCGCGGCAACTGGCCCGCCAGGGTTTTCAGATCCTCGTAGGCTTCCTCGAAAGAAGGCAGTTCCCCGCGTTCCGTCAACTGAATAATGTGGATCCCGAAAGAGGTCTCTACCGGGCCGGTTATGTCACCGGGTTCCGCAAGCGAGTAAGCGGCTTCCTTGAAGGTTTCGGGGACCGGCGTGGAATAGTTGATGGACCCGATGTCTCCTCCGCGGCCGGCGGACATCATGTCTTCGGAATGCTCCACTGCGAGCTCCGCGAAATCGGCCCCTTCGTCGAGTTGTATTTTAAGCGCTTCCGCCCGTACAAGGGCATTCGTGGAATCTCCGGGCGGCCCCGCATGGCGAATCATGATGTGCGCAATCCGGATACCCGGTTCGGCGGGTCTGCGTTCGTGCACCATCAGCATGTGGTATCCGAAGCGGGTCCGGAACACCGGGGAAAGCCCCCCGACGGGTGTGTCGTAGGTGAACGATTCGAAAGGCTCGACGAGGTCTCCTCCCGTGAAGAATCCGAGCCGGCCCCGGGCGCCCCGCGCGTCCGGAGGGCCTTGCGCGGAGGGATCCTGCGAGTGGCGGAACGCAAGCTCGCCAAAATCGACTCCCTGAAGCACCGAATCGCGCAGGGCCTGCATCCGGAGGTATGCTGCGAGCGTATCCTCCGCAGGGGCGTTTTCCTGTATGGAAAGTAGAATGTGACTTACGTCGATCATTTCCTGCCGTCGTTCGTGCAGGGTGCGGATGATCGGATCGATGATTTCCTTTTCCATCAGGAAGGGGCGGGCGAGCCGCAACCGGTAGGACTGGATTTCTTCGAGGATGTCCGCCCGCGTATCCATGCCCGCTTCCCTGGCGGCAGCCACTTTCAGGCGGAAATCGACGTACCGCTCGAGAAAATCGCGGTAGGAGGCCAGCGAATCGGCAGCGGGGTCGGCGTCGCTGCCTGAATGAGGGGCGTAATTGGCCTCGAAATCCTCGAGCGTAAACAATTCTCCGTCAAAGGAGGCTACGACCTCAGGGTTGTCTGCGCCGGGAACGGGCGCCGTGCGGGACAGTAATCCGCATCCTGCGGCAAAAGAAAGTCCAATGAATAATGCGGCCGAAACGGCCCGGGAAATCGGTTTTGATCGACTAAACATGCTGTGGCGCTGTGGCGTGCGTATCTTCCTGTGTTTTCTTTCGTATACGAGCAGGGGCTGTGTCGCGTTTTTTTCGGGGGTTTTATCCGTGTATCTTGCGCAACCGGGCCCGGTTCGTTTTTTCCGTTCCGCTGACCGTTCGGATTCGAACCGACGTGGACGCACACAGGCGGATACGGTTCCTTTTCTTACCCGATCAAAATTCTGTTGAAAACGATCTTCTCCGCTAATTATTGCTTGCCGCACATGGTCTCCCTATGTGCCCTGCACGTTCTGATATGACTGCACCTTCTACGTCGAAAGTCCGGGTCCGTTTTGCACCCAGCCCCACGGGGTCTCTTCACATTGGCGGGCTCCGCACGGCGCTCTTCAATTACTTCTTTGCATGCAGCCGCGGCGGTACCTTCGTGCTGCGCATAGAGGATACCGACCGGGCGCGGTTCGTGCCGGAAGCCGAACGGGACATCCTGTCGAGTCTCGAATGGGCCGGTATCCAGCCGGACGAGGGGCCGGAACAGGGGGGCGCCTTCGGCCCCTACCGCCAGTCGGAGCGACAAGTTATGTACGCCCTGTATGCGCAACGACTGATCGAGGGGGGGCATGCCTATTACGCCTTCGATACGCCGGAAGAAATCGAGGCCATGCGCAAGCGGTTCGCCACGGAAGAGAACCCCTCGCCGCAGTACGATGCGGCCACAAGAGGGGAGATGACGAATTCGCTCGGGCTTTCCGGCGAAGAGGTGCGCCGGCGCCTCGAGCGGGGGGACGCGCATGTCGTGCGCCTGAAGGTGGATCCCGGAGAGCGCATCACGTTCCAGGACCTCATCCGGGGGAAGGTTTCTTTTTCGACCGGGGGCATCGACGACCAGGTGCTGATCAAGTCCGACGGCATGCCGACGTATCACCTTGCCAATGTCGTGGACGATCACGAGATGCGGATTACGCACGTGATTCGCGGGGAGGAATGGCTTTCCTCGACGCCGAAGCACATCCTGCTGTACCGGGCCTTCGGCTGGGAGCCGCCTGAAATGGCGCATATGCCGCTCATCATGAACCCGGGCGGCAAGGGCAAACTGTCCAAGCGGCATGCCGAAAAGCAGGGCTTGCCGGTAACCGTAGAGCAATGCTGGTGGGGCGGGTACGAACCGGAGGCGGTCGTCAACTTCCTGGGGCTTCTGGGGTGGAATCCCGGTGATGACAGGGAGATTTTTTCGCTCGATGAGATGGCGGAGCTGTTTTCGCCCGATCGGATCAACGGCGGGGGCGTGCAATTCGATGTGAACAAGCTCAACTGGTTCAACCAGCAGTACATTCGGGGATTTTCCGTCGATGAATTGCTGGAGCGCGCGCACCCCTATCTCCTGGACCTTCGCAGCGATTCGACGGCCGGTTTATTCGAGGACCAGGCGCGCCAGCGCCGGATCGCGGCGCTCATGCAGCCCCGGCTCACGTTTGCGAAGGACCTTGCGGACACGGGAGGGTATTTCTTCGAAGATCCGACCGCGTATGACGAAGGGGCTGTCAAAAAGCGGTGGAAGGAGGATTCGGCAGCGCTTTTGAGCGCCTATGCGGACGGGCTGGAGGCCGCCTCCGTTTTCGATGCGGAGCAGGCGGAGGAGATGCTGCGGGCGCTTGCCGGGGAGCGGGGCGTCGGGGCGGGGCGCATCATTCATCCGGTCCGTCTTGCGGTGAGCGGCGTTTCCGGCGGTCCGAGCCTTTTCGAGATGATGGAAGTGCTGGGGAGGGAAGTCTGTGTGCGGAGGATGCGGAAGGCGGTGGAGGTGCTGGAGCAGGGGGGCAACGACTCGCCTTGACGTGATCGGTCCACGGTTCAGCGTATGACCGGCCTCCGTCTACCGGTCAGAAGCGGGACTTCATGCCGAGGCTGAAAGCCAGGAACCCGATGTCCTCCGTCCTTACATAGTACGTAACAGGCGCCGGCGGATTACCGGCCACGGACGCATGGCCGCGCAGGGAGTCATACTCCGATTCGTCATCGAATTGGCCGAAGCCCGCCCATCGAAGCTTGAAGCCAAGGGTGACCCGGGCGCCGATCCGATAATCCAGACCGGCGACGACCTGATAGCCGAGCAGCAAGTCCGATAGTTTCGCCCGGTCAATGGTATTCGTGCCCAGGAGCCTCCTGTTCATTTCCTCTCCCCGTTCGCCTGCCGGATCGAAGATACTGATGTTCTCGATGGTCCGGGTTCGGTGCCATAGCGTCCGGTACTCGACCGATACGTCCGAAAAGCCAACTCCCACTCCAAGGTACGGGGCAACCTTCGAGCCGGAGCGGAAGTGGTAGTACAGGTTGGCAAAGGCGCTGTGCGACATCACGTCGTCAAGGGCATCCCGGACCGTGTCGAACGCCGCATCCCTGGCGGGATCGTAGCTCGTCGCGGGGCCATAGGGCACCGCCGTGTCGTCGTGGGCGGTGCTGCGGTACACGTACTCGCCTTCGACGCTCAAGCTGCGCAAGCGATACCCCAGGACCATCCCGGCCAGGATACCCGCACCTCCATCGAACGACTCCTCCAGAGGCCCCCAGGGTAAGGGGACATCGCTGCACACTCCCGGCTCGACCTGAACGCGGTCGGGGTTCAGGGTCACGTCACACCGGACCGATGACACATCGGACGATGACCAATCATCCAGCCCTCCGGTCTTCACGTTCATTTCCGGGGCGGCCGCGACTCCCAGCTGCATCTCTATGTACCAGCCGTCCTGCGCCCACGCTCGGCCGGGAAGCACGAACAGCATCAGCGCGAGCGCTGCCCAGCCCATCGAGCAGTCGGACAGCCTGCCCAGTGCATTCAGTACAGTTTCCTGTATCTTCTCCGACATGGTTTTAGCGTGGCCCGAGCGGCTGGATTAGCAAGGAGCTATGATCGACACCGGGCCTCACAGAAACCCTCTTCTGAGGCATCCAGCCTGTCGATGTCGGGCCTCACCGTTGGATAACCCCGGCTGATTATTGTGCTGGCCTCTCAAAAGGCGCCCGGAGTGCGTCCCGGCTTGGCTGTGGGACGCAGAGGAGTGGATGAGAATGTGCGAGTTCGCTTGCTCCTTGCGGCTCCGGGCATGTATGGTTGATAAAATCGAACACCACTGAAAAATGATACACAATGCAGTGTGTAGATTTCATGATGATGGAAAGGGGATAGTGTTTTTTATGTGAGAAATCCAATTATTCACAATTATCCCTAATCTCTCTAATGGAGCATCGCGCCCCAAACAACCTGCACATCCTTCCCATAAAGACAGGTTTACTTGAGGAGGATCATGGTACGGGTAAAAATCCTGTTCCCGGCCTGCAAGCGGTAGACGTACGGACCGCTTGGCAGACCGCTTCCGTCGAAGCGCACCGTATGAAACCCTGCGGACTGCAACCCGTCAACCAGCATCGCTACCTCGTGCCCAAGCAGGTCGTAGACTGTCAGGCGCACCTCTCCCGTTTTAGGCAATGCGTAACGTATCGCCGTCTCCGGATTGAACGGGTTCGGATAGTTCTGTCCGAGGGAGACCTCTTCGGGT